>NZ_JARZHI010000049.1:0-78560 GCF_029946465.1 Polyangium sorediatum | reverse complement strand
GGCCCCTAAGCCCTTCGTGTGGACGAAGACTGCCGACGAGATCATCGAAAACATCAGGCGCTTCGCGCAGACGACGCTCGACATCCACGCCCCTGAGCGTTCTTGAATGAACTTCGGTCCCAGGACAGTAGCGGCTTTTCGAAAATCGGGGCTTCGAACCGACAATTCCAGCGGCAGCGGAGCGGCGGCTACTTTGCGGAGCGTCCCGACCGCGGGGGCGTCGATGCGCGGGAAGGCGAACCCGACAACGAGGGCCCCGCTATCCGTTTCGTGGACGGAGACGGGGGCACCGAGGGTGACGCCGGGGTGGCCAGGAGCTCGGCCGGCTTTTTCGAAGTCGGGACTCGCGAGCGGGGCGCGACGCTCGGCGGGGGCTCGGGGCGCTTCTTCGAGGTCGGAGCCGACGGGGTCCGCGAACGAGGAGCGATGCTCGGCGGGGGCTCGGGGCGCTTCTTCGAGGTCGGAGCCGACGGGGTCCGCGATCGGGGCGCGATGCTCGGCGGGGGCTGCTTCTTCGCCTTCCTCGCGGCCTTCGACGCTTTCTGAGCTCGCCAGAACTCCTCCAGGGCCTTTCGCACCACGTCGTTCACGAATCGGCCGAGAGGCGTTTTCTTCTTCTCGGAGACCGTCAAGGCATCGTCGTACACGTCGACATCGAACCAGATTGTCGCCCGCACGGTCTGCCGTCCGCCCTTCCGCTTCTCGGCGCGCTTCTGCACATCACGACGCATAACCACCGCTCCCCTGCAACCGTACATACACGCTAGGCTAACAGCAGAAGGCCAGTCAAGAGGCTGACGGAGCCGCGGAGTTCCGTCTGCAATAGACAGAATCTTCAGCGGGTTCGTCCTGCCCGACTACAAAACACGGTGTTCACTGCGCTCTCCTGCACGAGCGCCGGGCCGTGGCGTCCCGAAGTGCCGCAGATCACGCTAGCGCAAGATTCCGCCGGTTTGACCACGCACAAAACATCGAGGACTGCCTTGGTGCCAGGATAAACCCAGAAGCAGCACTGAAGCGGCCTCGAGCTGCCAGCGGACGGGAGGCGAGGGGGACCCAAATCTCATGATTTCGAAAGGGGGGTCAATTTTTTCGACAAACCCAACATGAACATTTCCCAGGTAAAGTAGCGATGTGGGCCGTGATAGGCGGGCTAGAGAGCCCCTCGAGTGAGCGCCCGGAGAGGCCGCGAATTTGCAACAGGCCGTACCAAAAAAAATCGAACAATTTCGACAATTTATATGCGAGCGCCGGAATTTCTGACGTCACGACGTCAGGTACTTTCTTCTTTGGTGCCATTGCGCGATTCGCGATTCCGATACACACATTCATGAACGCCATGAAGAAGAAAGAGCCGGACGACGAGCTCGACGGGACCCCTCCGTCCGCCGAGCAGGAAGCCGAAGACTATGGAGGGCATCCTCTGTTTCCTCGACCGGAAACCGAAAGCGGCCCGGATCGTCGCCGCTTCGACATCATCCAGTTGCACCGCTGGTACGGCCCCAAGAACGAATACTACGAGCGCTGTCCGCGCGACTTCCTGGGCTCCGAGCTGCGGAATTTGGAGCAGATCGTCGAGATGTTCGGCGGCCAGTGTACCTATCAGGCCATCGCGAAGTGCAGCAGTACGCATCGCTACCAGGCGCACTCCGAGAAGTGGTACGTCGACGGTCCGGCACGAAAGCCCTTTTACGAGGAAGCTCGGCGTACTCCGCCTTCCCAACCGGATCCCAATGCTCCTCATGGGCAGGGGCCCTGGGGGCAACCGCCCGGCGCGCCGCCGTGGGGGCCGCACGCGGGCCCGTATCCCGGGTATCCGCCGCATTACTACCCGCCTCAGCCTCAGCCCCAGCCCCAGCCCCAGCCCCAGCCCCAGCCCCAGCCCCAGACCATGGACATCCTCGGCTTGATGCAGCTCTTGCTCGATCGGGACGCAAAGGCTCGAGCGGCTGAAGTTCAGGCCCGAGCGCAAGTCGAGGTTGCTCAGCTCCACTATCAGCAGTCGCTTCTGAAGCTCGCGACGGAACGGCCCAATGGATTGGAGCAGGCGCGCGAGATCTTCGAGTTCACGAAGAGCGTGCAGCCCCCCACGCCCCGCGAAGACTCGGGCCCGTGGAAGGAGGCATTCGAGGCGATGAAGGACGCGAAGGTGCAGGGGGGCGAGGAGAAGAGCGACGAATTGTCGTTGGCGACTCTGGCCCCGCTCTTCACCAGTTTCATGAACTTCATGAACTCGAAGCGTGCGGAGCCACAGGCCCCACAACCACAGGCTCCGCAACCGCCCCCGCCGCAGCCTGCGCCAGCTCCTGAGCCGGCTCCGCCACCGCCGGTATTCGATCCGGCGACGGGCGCGGTCTACGTGTTCGTGCCCGGGATCGGCCACTGCAGAGTGGTCGATCCGGCCGCCGTGCAAGCCGCCCAGCAGCAGCCCGTCGCGCCGCCCGCGCCGCCCGCGCAGCCTTTCGCGCAGCCTTTCACGCAGCCTTTCGCGCAGCCCCCGCAGCCGTTCGCGCAGCCCGCGCCCCAGCATCCGTTCGCGCAGCCCGCGCCGCCCCGGCAGCCGTTCACGCCGTCCCCGCATCCGTTCGCGCAGGCCACGCCCCAGCAGCCGTTCGCGCCGCCCGCGCCTCGGCAGGCCGTCGCGCAGCAGGCGCCGGCGGTGGCTTATCCCCAGCCGCAACCCGTCGCGCAGCCGCAGCCCGCCGCGCCGCCCGCGCCGCCTGCGTACCCCCAGGCGCCGCCCGTCGTGCAGTTGGCCCCGCCGCTGGCGTATTCGCCGCCGCAGCCGGCCGCGCACCCGGTGAACGACACGTATCCGCCGCCCCCGGTCACCACCCAGGCGCCCTCGCCGCAGTTCGTGCCGCGTGGCCTGCAGCCGTGGGGTCGGGTTGGCGAAACCCCCGGGGGTGCTTCGGACGACCCGTCACAGCTCCTCTCGACCGCATTGGCGTCGATCCCGAACGGCCTGCCGTCCGACTTCGAGCAAACCGTCAGGGAGGCAATGAACTCGCCCATCGCACAATCGATCACGAGCCATCCGAAGTTCAAGTCGATTCACGACGCTGCCAGCAAGGGCGAGCTGAGCGCGGAAGAGGCGCAGGAGCAGGCGCTGACCTTCCTCAAGCGTGCCGTGGGAGGTGACTCGTGATTCGCGTAGGCGTGGTCCACTTTCCGTCGAACCTGGAGAAAGCCAGGTTCATGGCCGCGGGCAGCGTGGCGGACCTCCACCTGCCCGAAGTGCAACGCTGGGCGGCGGTATTCCGCAAACTGCCTCTCGTCGAGCGCCCCGCTGCGATCCTCAAGTTCTGCCAGTATGCAATCGACTACGTGCGCGATCCGCGCCGTGAAGTGCTGGAAGATTCGGCCGTCACACTGCTGCGGGGTTACGGCGACTGTGACGCTAAGGCGCGTGTCTTCGTCGCGCTCTGCCGCGCGAGCGGTGTGCCCGCGCGCGAGCATTGCGTGCGGCCCGCTCAGGACTTCCCGCACATCCTCGCCGAGGTGTGGGTAAACGGGCGGTGGCGTCGTGTCGATCCGACGATCCTCAATTCGTCAATCGACCGTATCCCGCCGTCGTCGACGGCCATCACGAATTACTGGTGACGCCATGAAGAAGTACCTACCGCCGCTTCGATGTGTCATCTGCCATCGCCGCAGGCCGCAAATTTGCGGTGGGTTCTGCTCGTGCGGCGCTTCCAGCTGGGAGCTCGAGCCCCACGAGCCCCCTGCCGGCATCGTGATCGACTCCCTCGACGCGTCGTTCGAGCGGTTGCGTCCCGTGAAGTTCCCTTCCGTGCTTTCCGAGGCCCTCGGCGGCGTGGTCCTCGGCTTGAAGATCCTCGTGGGCGGCGCACCCGGCGCGGGGAAATCAACCCTCTGCGCGGAGCTCGCGTCGCAGATTGCCGAGAAGCTCGACGGGGACGGCTACTGGCTCGACGGGGAGCAAAACAAGGCGCTCGTCCAGGAGCTCTTCCAGCGGACCGGCTCCTCCTCGAGGCGGGTCAACCTCGTGGGCCGCCGTCAGAAAGCCGGTGCAAAGATCGGCTGGCGTGAAGCCATGCAGGCCGTTCCGTCCTATGCCGCGGTGGTGGTCATCGATTCGCTCCAGCGCTGGGCTACGAGCGTCGCGGAGCAATCTCTGCTGCTCGAGCAGATCTCTGCCATGCCGCACACGGTGCTCGTTGTTTCACACTTCAACAAGGCAGGGCAGTTCGCAGGCCGCATCGGAAACGAATACGACGTCGATGCCACGGCGATCGTAAAACCGAGGACCATCGAGGTGACGAAATGCCGATGGACGCTCTGTCCCCGCGTCGTGCCTCGCCCTGCAATGACTACCGAGGAGGTCGCATCTCGCGACGAACACAACCCGCAACAACACAAAGGAGGCACGGGATGAAAGCCATCACGTTGTCATACGATTCCGGGGGCTGGGAAACCGGCAACCCGGAAGGTGAAGGAGAGGCGCCAGCCGAAGACACTGGCGACTTCATGGATACGCTCGCATCGCTCTTCGGCGGTGGGGGCAGTAACAACGGTTCGCCCGGAGGCGGCAGCCTCGGGGAGAGCCTGGGATCGCTCGCAGGCGCGGGGCTTGGAAGCCTCGTCGGGCCCGCGGGCACGGCGATCGGCGCGGGGCTCGGAAAGGCGGTCGGCGGCGGCGTCGAGCGCCTCGTCAAGGTTCAGACCACGCGGGCCGGTCCGGCATCGCAAGGCGCGAAACGGCGACCTTCGCAGAACGAGCGTCGGATCCTCGCGAATGGCCAGGAGATGACGAAGCGCACGGGAAACCCGGCTTATGCCGAGGAGGCTTCGCTGCGCGTGTATCGGCCTGCCGAGTACCGACGTCGGCGCGCTGCGGGCACTCTGCCGACGCAGGGGCTCCCGCCGCCTTCGTCGCGAACGCCCGCGCAGCTTCCGCCGCCCTCACGACCGCGGATCGCATTTCCTATGATGGCCCCGCAGCTCGAGGAGCAGCGCAGGGTCGAGTTGCCCGTCTTCGACGCATTCGAGGAGGAATACAACGAGACCGCGGCTCCGGATCCGAGGCCGCGCCCCGTTCGGCACACCTCGGTCACGCCGCTACCGCGCGAGTACATGGAGACGCTCGTTCGCGACGTCCCGGCCGTCAAGAGCCTGGATCCGAGGCTTTTGCGTCTTGCATCCGGTACGGTGAGCGTCGCACGTGACGTCTCCGGCGTCGAACCCTCGACGGGCACGTATCACGCGTTGCCCGGAGAAACGCCGCACGGGATCACGAAGAAGCTCACCGGGCAGGTCGAGCGCGTCGCCGAGTTACTCGCGGCGAACCCGGGCAAACAGGAGTCGTCGCCGGTGTGGAACATCCCGCCGGGGTGGCTCGTGTACGACCGCGAGACGGGCGCGCTGGCGACGGCGCGCAAGTACGTCGTCCAGCAGGGCGATTCGCCGTTCTCGATCGCAAAGAAGCTCGGCGCGAGTGCGAGGCCGAAGTGGTTCTCCGAGCTCCGCACGGCGAACCCCCAGAAGCCCATCAAGAACGGCAACTTCGCGTCGCTGCACGCGGGCGAGGAGCTCGGCGTCCCCGACGATTGGCCCGAGAATCCGCTGGCGGTTCCGGTCAGCGGCGCGGCGCCTCCTCCGTCGCAGAGCGCGCCGGCCTCGCAATCGCCCTCCTCGTCGTCCACGCCGCAGCTCCCGGCTCCGGCGCCGAGCCCGGGCCTCCCCGGCCCGGGGCAGAATTCGACGATGGATCCGGGCGCGATCCTCCAGGTGCAGCTCATGCTGTCACACTGGGGGCGCCGGAACCCGGCGGCGATCAATCCGAGCGACTTCGGCAACACCTACGATTTCACCTCGACGATGACGCCGCGCACCGTGCAGGCGGTTCAATCGTTCCAGCTTTGGTGGAATCGCGAACGGCCGCTTCGACCGCTCCGCATGGATGGCGTGCTCGACAACGACACGATGGCTGCAATCAAGGAAGCCGAGCAGGTCGCGAGCAATTATCCGCAGATCCCGGGAATGCAGGTGCCCTCGCCGCCTCAGCCAGGCCAAACCACGCAGCAGTACCCGTTCCCGCAGTCCCCCCCGCCGGGATGGCCGCCCAATCTCCCGTGGCCTCCCTTCCCGGTTCCGGGCCAAACGGCGCCGCAGCAGCAGCCGGCTCCCCAGCAACAGCCCGTTCCGCAGCAGCAACATCCGGCTCCCCAGCAGCAACAGCCGGCTCCCCAACAGCAGCCGAGCCAGACGGCGCCGCAGTATCCGTTCCCGCAGTCGCCGCCGCCGGGATGGCCGTCCAATGTCCCGTGGCCGCCGTTTCCGATTCCTGGGCAAACGGCTCCGCAGCAACAGCCGGTGCCCCAACAGCAACAGCCGGTCCCCCAGCAGCAACAGCCGGCTCCCCAACAGCAGCCGAGCCAGACGGCGCCGCAGTATCCGTTCCCGCAGTCGCCGCCGCCAGGATGGCCGTCCAATGTCCCGTGGCCGCCGTTTCCGATTCCTGGGCAAACGGCTCCGCAGCAACAGCCGGTCCCCCAGCAGCAACAACAGCCGGCACCTCAGCAGCAGCAACCGGCGCCGCAACAGGCCTCGCAGCAGCCGCAGTGGCCCTACGGCTGGCCGTGGGGATGGCCGTGGGGCTATCAGCCGCAGCAGCCGGCCCCGCAGCAGCAGCAACAGCAACCGGCTCCGCAGCAGCAGCAACAGCAACCGGCTCCGCAGCAGGCTCCGGCTCCGCTGCCGTTCCCGTTTCCGTTGCCCAATCTGTCGTGGTCGGCAATGCCCAACATTCCGAACATCTCGAAGACCTCAGCCCCGGCGCCCGCACCTGCGCCGACGGGACAGACGGCGCCGAGCTCGGCGTTCCCGCCATTCGACGCGCACATGCCCGAGGATCAGCGGCAGATCCTCCGCCATATCCTGCAAAACGAGACGCGCGTCGATGCCCTCATCATGGGCGCGAACATGTACGACGCCATGGGTTATCCCTTGGCCGGACAAGCATGTCGCGCCAGGGCCGTCGCACTCGCGGCGATTCTCGATTCGCACATGCCGGAGGATCTGAGGCAGATCGTTCGGAGCATCCTTCAGAACGAGACGCGCGCGGAGTCGCTCGATTGGGCCGCGAACGTATACGAGGCCATGGGTTATCCCATGGCTGCGCAGGCGCTTCGCAGCCGATCGCAGTACCTCAAGGCGGCCCAGCAGCAGCAGGTGCCCGGGCCTTATCCGATGCCGGCCCCCGTGCCGTACCCGGCGCCCGTGCCGGTTCCGGTGCCGTGGTTTCCGCCGTCTCCGGAGGACACTGAGGAGCAACCGCCGGTCTGGACGTACCCCGACAATCCGGCGGATGGTGATGCGCAAACTGCGGGGCACGATTCGTCCTTGATGCCGATGCTCGCCCTCGTGGGAGCCGGCCTGGCGTTCACGTGATCGAATAGGGGACCGGTGTCGTCATGCTCTTGTTTTTTCCTCCTTCGTGGTGGTGGAGATGGTGGCAAAAGGCGCAGGAGTCCAAGCCTGCCCCTGCGCCCGCGCCGCAACCTGGCATGCCGGCGCCGGTCCCCGCTCTCTTCCGATGGTTTCACCGGGATCAGAGTCTGCCGAATGTGACGCTGGCAGCGCTCGAGACAGCGAAGGCTGGAACGTGGATGGAGCTCGATGCGGCGACGCGAAAGCGCCAGTTCCGGGCGTTTGTCCTGCTCTCCCTTCGCGTCGCTCCGCTCACGTCACGCGACGTTCCGCTTGGTGAGCTCGGCGCGCACCTTTTCAGCTCCCAGGAGCGCAATGCAGCGGGATCCACGATTGCACGCACGCTCGTCATGCTCGCGCCGGGCAACCTCCGCGTGCAATCCGATGTCGTGACCGAGGCGGCGCTGCCTGCAGTTGGCGTCGTGGAAACCGGCTTGGCGCCAGCCCTCATCGTCGTGCTCGTGACCGCGTGCGCCGTGGCGGCAGCGTACCTCGGCAGCATGGGTGTCGAGGCCATCCACGCGGTGAACTTCAACGACGAGGTCACGAAACGAATGCTCGCGACGCAGGCCCGAGCGCTCGAGGTGCTATCGCTCCACGTCGAGCGAGAGCGGATTGCTGGCCACGAGCTGCCCTTCGATGAGACCGAGCGAGCACTGCTGCACTCCCTCGAAGATACGCAGCGAAGCCTGGCAACACTGCAACGAAAGCCCCTGCCGAAGCCGTTCGACGGGGCCACCGAATTCATACGGTCAGCCGCGGCGTCTATCGTGCCGCTGGCCGGCATCATTCTCCTCGCGATGTACTTCCTGAACCAACAACAACGGAGGTCATGACGACCATGGCAAAACGAAGACAAAACATTATCCGTGTCGACCGCAACCTGGTCGCGGTGCCCCGCGAGCGGCTCGGGCGTCGCAAGTTCCGGCGCCGAGGGATGGCGCGTGAGGTCGGCAAGGGCGTGCTGTACCTGGCCGGCGCGGGCGCGGTCGTGGCATTGCTCGCGAACCTCGACGACCTGAAGAACAGCAAAGAGGCCAGGAACCATTGGTGGCTCGTGCCCATGGCGGTCCTGGTCATCGGGTACATGCTGCGCAGGCGCGGCAATCCGTACGCGACGGCGGTGCTCGCCGTGGGTGGCGCGCTGTTCGCGCTCGGGTATGCGGCGCAGTCGAAGGCGGCTCAGGCCCAGCCCGCGCAGCAGCAGGTTCCGCCACTGCCGCCCTTGCCGAAGCAGCAGTTTGCGCCGAAGAAGGAGACCGGCGCACCGTTCGCAATGGGCAACCCGCCCCCCATGGGCCAGCTCCCCGACGGGGGCCT
Organism: Polyangium sorediatum; assembly: GCF_029946465.1. Taxonomy (NCBI): domain Bacteria; kingdom Pseudomonadati; phylum Myxococcota; order Polyangiales; family Polyangiaceae; genus Polyangium; species Polyangium sorediatum. Next base: position 69,788 of record NZ_JARZHI010000049.1, on the reverse strand, counting down.
CTGGGTCCAGGCTCCCGATGGGCAGTACGTGCGCCTTTCGCGCTCGCAGGCCGGCGCCGTTGCCGACCTCGTGAACCGAGTCACTCAATCGCCCGCACGGCGGGCCGCGTGATCGGAAAGGAGAGAGAAACCATGACGAACCAGATCGATCCCAGCAAAGTGCAGAGCGTTCTCGACATCTTCGACCGCATGGACGCGGATAGCGAAACGGCGGCTCCGGATGACGATACGGACTTCGACGACACCGCGGGGCCAGACGAAGGCGACGACGAGGTCGCCGGCGCCGAGCTCGACGCGGAGGAAGGCGACACCGGCGATATTCGCGCCCTCCAGCGGCGAGGCCGTCACCAAATCACGCTCGAGGAGGCGCGCGCTCTCCAGATGCGCGCGCGCCAGCGCGGGCAGCGTGTCGGAGCGAAGAAGGTGCAGGCCAAGGTGAAGAAGCGCGCGCCGAATGCGCCGAGGCTGCAATTCCCGCCGAACATGGTCCCGCCCCAGGCCGGGACGAAGCAGCTCTTCGACAAGTGGAAGAACAAGAAAGAGCCCTTCATCGTGCGCCAAGATGGCCACTACTACGCCGTGAGCGAGATCCGTTGCATCTGCGAGGGCACGGCCAAGAACGCGTGGTGCCGGATCCCGGCTGGCCAGTACCGGTTTTTCGAGCGCGCGGTCGGCGACGACATCACCTTCCTCGGCACCGTGGCCGGGCAGGTGACGACGAACCTGACCAACCTGCAGCGTCCGTCGAAGACCACGTACAACGAGCAGGACTTCCTCATTCGTTCGATCACGATGCAGGAGGCGGGCCTGCGCGTCCGGTACGATGCCGCCGACATCGCGCAGATCCCGAACGTCGGCGCTGCCGAGTCCGTTCTCGCCGGCCGGGCCTGGTTGTGGGATGACGCGGGCGCGTTCCTGCCGAAGGAGATCTTCCACGACTTCTCCGGCGAGAACCTCCTGTACCGCGCGCTCCGACGCTCGGGCGTCTTGTTCTTCAATTGGGACAAGCGTCGCACCGGCGGCAATGGCACGACGCGGCAGGTGCTCATCGACCACCTCCGCAACGTGCCCGATACGAAGGTGAAGAGCCTCTCGCGCACGTCCGGCGGCGCGCCCGTGTTGCCCGTGCCCGATGGGTACATCTTCACGGACAACCCGGAGCGGAGCGAGGAGGGCGCGTTCTCCGCAGTGATCATGGTGCACGAGGATATTGCATTCCCGATCAAGCCCATCGAACTCGGCGGCATGGGATCGCCGATGAAGCCGGTGGAGATCGGTCTCTACGTCCAGCTCTCGCTCAATGGCGTGAGCTTCGAGCATGCGAAGCGGGCCCAGGCCATTTCGGGCTGATGTCCCTCTAGCGAAGAAGCGGTGATGATATGAGCGTGGCAGAGATCGACAGCGAGAAGGCGATGAACGTGGTCGAAGTGAGCCCGAATGGGCGGTCGAATCATTGTGTCATCATCATGGAGCAGCCTCCTCTCGATGGGGAAGACCCGGCTCCGCGCTGGCGCGTCTCTGCCACGCTTACGTTGCGGGACGATATGTTGGGGCCCGACCCGATCCAGGCGGATCTTCCCGTGGTCGTCGTCGGGCCCCTCGTTCACAAGCGGCAGATCATGGCGGTCGCGAGGTACCCGGGCCTCGTGGCGCAGTGGTCGTTTCGCTTCGAGAGTGACGACGGTAGGGCGAAGGCGCGCGTGTGGTTGCACCCCGGCAACTCTCTGACGGGGGAGTGCGGCATCTTCGTGGTAGCGCACGCTCCGGTTTGACCGAATCGGGAGGTACGCATGGATAAGTGGCTGCCCAACGAGCGGTGGTACGACAATCTCGACGTGCTTGGTAGCGAATATTATCAAAGCACGCCCGGGCTCCACATTGACCCCGGCATGGATCCAGGCTGGCATATCGCGTTCCAGATCTTCGCCGAGCAACTGGCGGACCTCCCTTCCATCCTCGTTTGGATAAACAACTTCGAGGGAGCGGGGCATGTGTTTTTGGCACAGGCGCTGCGCGACCGCGCGCACGCAATCACAGTGTGGCTCGACGTGCCGGATGACCAGCAGGCGATGGTCCGAGGGCTCCTGATGTACGAGACGCGCCCGGCATTTCTCATCGAGGCGGCTCGGCGATACGAGGCCAAAGGGTATGGAGTCGCTGGAAACGCCCTCCGGGACCGAGCTGCGCTTCTCCGGATTGCGCGTCGGCGAGTGGTACCGGCACCCGAAATCGTGTCGCCCTGGTCGCCGAGCTCTTCGGGCAGCACATCGATGTCTATTGCATTATGGTATGACGATCTCGATGTGCTCGGTAGTGCCGAGTACCAGAAAAGACCGGGACTTCACTACGATAGTACCATCCAAGGCACGCAGATGCTCAGCCTCATGGTCAAGGCGGCTAGCTATGATCTCGGACAGGTCCTGCGCTGGGCCAAAGAGTACGAAACAGCGAAACAGCCTGTCGCTGCGCAAGCGATGCGGGATCGTGCTGCAACCCTTCTTCTACCTTTCGACTTCGGGATGTCGCAAGCGGAGCAAAACTACGCGCAGGTTCACTTTCAGTACGAGACGCGCCCCTCGATGCTGCTGGACGCGGCTCGAAACCTCGAGGCGCACGGCCGTGTACTTGCTGGGAATGCGCTGCGTGAGCGGGCTGCCCTGCTGCGCGTGGCCAGTCGTCGGCGCGAGCCGTCTCCCGAGATCGTGTGGCCGTGGCCTGGGCTCCCCGAGGGGCAAACGCCCAAGCCGCAGCCGACGCAGCCGCGGCCTTGAACGGAGGGACTCGTGGATCCTGCAGGACTTCGCTCCGAGATACTAAGCGCATGGCCCCTCGCGGTGGGGTCGCAACAGATTACGCCGCCCGAGCTGCAGGCTGTCGAGGCAGTCGTGGCGCAGACGGCATGGCCGATCCCGGACGCGTTGCGCAGGCTGTACAGAGACGCCGTGACGGCGAAAGCGTTGAAGTGGGGGGAGGTCGGTGCGGTCGCGGAGGCGCTGAAGTGGCGGAAGTGGCTGCCCGTGCCGCCGCCCGACGTGCTGTGGGAGCGAAAGCGAGAGATGGCGCGGAAGATGCGCGAGCCCGTGTGGGTGCCGGTGGCGCACGTGGAGCTCGAGGAGGCGCCGGAGCGGATCCTCACGGTGGAGGGGTGGCTCTCGCTCGAGGAGGAGTACCTGCCTCGTGTATGCGCGGGAGAGCATCTGCATGCGCATCCGGAGGCGAAGGCGGCGCTCGTGATCGCTGCGAGGACGTTCGTGCTGCGGGCGATGCGGGATCATCCGACGCTCGGGCGGACGACGCCGATCAGGAACGGTGACATGTTCCAAGCGTTCTCGCGGGAGGCGAACGAGGAGTGCGCGGCCGCGGCGACGCGGACGAGGGGGTTCGTGATGCGGTATGGGGGAAAGCTGATTCTGGCGAACCACGTCGCGGGCGCGCCGTGGCGGGAGGATGGTTCGCGGGGGCCGGACGCATCCGGCACCGAAAAGTATGTGACGTACAACTATGGGCGGAGCGGCACCGATGTGATTCTGACACGCCTCGCGTTAACGATTCATCCTGGAAATCGAGGGTGCCTGAGCCAGAACGGAGCGCATTGGCTTGGGGAGCATGGGTTCGACTGCGAGGGGATCCTACGATTCTTTTACGGCGAGGATGTCGAGATCGTGCAGTTCGAGGCGAGTCGTGGGGGGAGCGTGGCAGGGTTCGTCGGGCTGGCGGCGCTCGGGATGCTTTGGCTCGGTGTGGCCGATCGGTAAATGCGGACGAGCATGGCGCTGCTAATCGTGCAGCGGGGTGTATTACAGCAATCGTTTCTGTACTCGGGACGGAACTACGCCAAGTCCTGGTGCGCTCAGACGCCGGCCACCCGCGTAAGCTCATCGCCGGGGAGCGCAGCCGCCAGCATGTCCACAAGATCCCGTAAGCCACGATCTATCGCACCCCACGGCTGGTTGAGGTTCAGCTCGAGCACGTGAACGTCATGCCCAAGGAGGCGCATCCTCGTGGGCGGCACCGTTGGGCGATCGACAGCGTAAAGCAGCACGCCTGCAATCCGCTCCTCGTTGGCGCGGAAGTTTGCGAGATAGGCGACCAACTGGCACACGTCGCTGGACCGAAGCTTGGCGCTGCTGCCGAACACTCCGGAGACCAGCGGCGTCCCGTAGCACTTGGTCTCCACCACCACGGAGTGTCCCGGGCGTCGTAGCGTAATGTCCGTATTGAGGCCGGGCAGGAGCCCGTTGGTTTCGCCTTCGACCACCCACCGAATCCGCGTGCGCTCGACCTTGGTAAAGATATGCTGCTCCTGCGCCAGAAACTCGCGCACAAAGCTCTCGAACAGCAACCCCATTTCGCGTTCGTTTCCGGCGAAGGAGCGGAACTGCCATCTGCCCGTGCGCTCGTCGGGTAGCAGACACCGGTGAAGGAGCGCGCAGACGTTCAGCGCGAGGCGGTAGCGTCTGAGATTCGAATGCAGCTGAACACGCTGGAAGTCCTGCGCAGCGATCGGTACGTCGGCAACACTCGGCATCTCCCGCGCGATCGTAAGCAGCCCGTGGCGCAATTCCGCGGTGAGACCGTCAACTGTTGCCAGCCGCTTCACAGTCGCCTTGATGATCCGATTATGAAGGACGTCTTCGGTGGTGTCGTCGAACGCACACTCGAGGACGCCCCGCACCTCAGCGCCACGAGCTGCCGTGCGAGCAAGATGAATCTTTCCGCGAGGGCGGCGCAGATCGTCGACATCCTCGCGGTAGCCGCGGTCGAGGCGCTGCCGGAGCAGCCGTCGCGACGCGGTCACCAGCACGCGGGCAAACAGCTCCTCGGCGGTGTGCGTGTCATCGGCCGCGACCTCGACAAGATCCCGCTCCTCGAAGTGCCCCCACGCGTAGCAGAGGAGGAAGTAGAGGTTCTCGACACGGACCTGCAACGCTCACCCACCTCGCAGTTGCGTGAGAGCCGCGTCCAGCTTGGCGGGGCTGTCGAACCAGTACTCGCGAAGCAGCGGCGCGATCTCGTACTCGATGATGCGCCGGAACCATCCGTCGTCGTATGCGTCGACCCGCTGGCAAAAGTAGCTGTGGCCGACTCGGAATCCCAGCCCCAGCGTAGGGTCCTTGGCAATTCGCTCATTCAACGCAACGAGACGCTCCTGGATGCTCTTGCGAAGTGAGGCTTCGACACCTCTGCGCGTGAGATCGGCGTCGAACCTCTCGGTTCCGAAGGCCGGCTCGAGATCGAAGAACACGAATCGACGGCGGAGCGCGTAATCCACGAACGCCAGCGAGCGGTCGGCTGTGTTCATCATGCCGATCACGTACAGGTTCGGCGGCACGTGGAATCGGGGCTCGTCGTCGCGCGAGTACGCGAGGGTTACGCCGTACCGCGGATCGCGCTTGTCGGCTTCGATGAGCGAGAGCAACTCACCGAGAATCTTGCTGACATTGCCCCTGTTGATCTCGTCGATGATCAGTACATAAGGGCTTGCCTGATCCTCGAGAGCATCCTTGCAAAAGCTCAGAAGAGGCCCATCCTTGCGAACGAAGCCGCCGCCCTCGGCGGGCCGCAGCCCCTGGACGAAATCCTCGTACGAGTACGAGGGATGGAACTGCACGCGCTGGATCTGCTCCTCGTTCATGCTGCCGATAAGCAGGTGCGCAAGGCGCGTGGCAGCGAACGTCTTCCCGACGCCCGGAGGCCCCTGAATGATGATGTTCTTCTTGTAGCGGCAAAGCTCGACCATTTCTCGGAGCTGTTCCCGCGAGAGAAAGAGATCATTCTCCGCGTCCTCGAATGAGTACGCCGGCGCCACCGGCTTCTTGACGAGCTCGACCTCGTCTTCCCCTGCGTCACCGGCGCCGATTGCCGCTCGGATATCTCTGAGTAGACCGGGGTACCGCCCGATCTCCGTCAGCGCCTTCATCACCAGCGCCTTCTCGCGAGGCTTCCATTCGCCGCGGCTCAACCACTTGACGCTGCGAACGTTCGCGAGAGGACGGTGGGGCTCGTGCCGATAGCCGGATGTGATCACACCATGCCCGATGATGAAGTGGCGCCCTCGCTTGACGTAGACGGTGTCGCCCACCTGCATTTCCTGGGCAAACTGCCAGCACGCAAGCCCATCGTTCATCGGATCGACGTCGTCCTCGCGTCCTTCACGGAGCTTCGCGCGAATATCGTGGATGGATGCATACTGAAGAAGATTTCCGAGACCATTCCAGCCGATGGCGATGATGCCGTCGCGGTAGCACGTGTCCCACTGGTCGGCATTTCGACCGAGAGCAATCAACCAGACGCGGGCGCTGGTCGCTTCCTCGGGTTCGTCCTCCTCCGGCGTCGTGGGCGCTGAGGTAGCGTCATCCCGCTGCGTCCATCGAAGCAGCGACTCGAGTTCCCACGACGACACCTTGAGCGCCTTCTGCAGCTCTTGAAAGGCCCTCCGGAAGGCGAGGTAGTCGTCTACGACGTCGAGCCCCGTATCGTCGTAGAGACCGTCGGCTGCCAATGCGGCACGAGCCGATAGGTAGAAGGGGGGCCACTCTTCGGGCTCTTGCGCGTGCCAGAAGCTGCTCGCGAAGAACCTGAGCCTGCCATTCTGCGGAAGATTGGATCCTGCAGACGCGGCCGTACGAGCCGCATCCAGGTACGCAATAAATCCTCGCAATGCTTTGGCAGCGGCCCTCTCGTCCTTGGGCTTGGCGAGCAGTGCCTTCAGCTCCGCGTCCGCGCGCGTGACGTCAGGCGCGTACTTGGCGAGCTGATTCAAGACCATCGCTCCGCTCGACCCCTTGGCCCCGAAAGTCGCCCAGTCGTGTTTCGTCTTCTGGTTGAACGTGGCGCGAAACTCCTCGAGACTTGCCTTGCCGCCAAGGTATCTACGCAGCAGATCCTGGATCTCGGGAAGCACGGCGAGGCGCGTCGCCTTCGTTGCATCGCGCTCGGTCGTCCACACCGTGTCCGCGCGAAACGCCGCGAGCCGATCCCGCCACACGACGGCCTGGTTCTCGTCCGAGATGTCCGTGATCCGCGCGATCTCGTCCTTCGATAGTGGCTTCGGGTGAGCCTGCATGAAGGCAACCCCCGCCTTCGTGAGCTGCCACGTCCCGAACGCGGAGCTCTCCGACAGGCCCGCGCGCTTGAGCCGGTCATGTGCCCAGCCGTTGCGGTTCTTGAACACCGGCTGCTGGCCACTCGGGAGCAGCTCGGCTTTGTCCGCGTCCGTCAGCCCGAGCTTGGTGGCGACGGCCTCGTGCGCGTCAGCCGCCTTCACGCCTTCGGGGTTCTCGGCAAGTACACGGAGCAGCGGGTCAACGAAGGTCTGGTAGGGCGGAACGGGCATCAGGACGGCGATTCTAACATGCTCGCTACGACTCGCGCACCCACCTTGCCGCCCCCTCCACATCCAGCAAATACCCCGCCACGACCTCCAAGGCGAACTTCTCCGGCAGGCAATCCTGAAACTTGCTCAACCGATACCCCGGCAACCGCGCCAGCATCGCCCGCCGCGTCTCCGCTGCCTCCCAGAACCCCGCCTCTCCAATCCGCCGGATCGCCCCCCGCACCGTCTCGTGCGTCACCCCATCCCCCTCGATCCGCACGAGGAAATTGTCCGCCACCACCTTCCACCCCTCGGCAATCTCCAAGCCATACTTGATCGTATGGTTAACCCGCCCCCCGGCGAACGTCCACCACCGCGCCTGCCCGTCGTCCATCTGCACCGCGGGCCCCGCACGCCGCAGCAAATCCCCTAGCTCGGCCCGTTGCTCCTCGATGTAACGCCGCCCCGCCGTATCCACGTACGGATACTCGACGCCCTCCGTGAGAACCCGCTTGATCCGCTGACACAACGTAAACCCGAGCATCTGCGGGATGAACCCACCCCAGCTCGGCTTCATCCCCCGCGGCGCCTCCCGCACGAGGATCACCCGGTCCGTATGATTCACCCGCACGGCGGTCCACGCGCGCCCGCCCAGCAGGAACGACGTCATGTTCTCGACGAGCCGATCCACGAAGTCCTGCTCGAGCGACCCGAGATCCCGCCCGGCCTGCGTCTGCACGCGGTAGAGCACGGGGCTCGAGAACACCGCGTAGAGCTCCTGGAAGTTCTTCCGCCCGAATACCCGCTCCGCGCGTTGCCCCATCGAGAGCAACCCACCACTCTCGAAAAGGAACTCCTCCCGCTTCATGTGCTCGACGACCTCGTCGAACTCGCCCCGCGCGATCGCCGCGAAGTCCGGCACCCGCCCGAGCTGCTCCCAGCATCGCTCCGCGCTCACCGCCCCGAGCTGGAGCGTCATCGCGAGCAGCTGGTGCACGAGCACCGGCCAGCAACGGCCCATCACGGGCACGGGCTCGACCCAGCCCTCACGCGCGAGCTCCACGAGCGCGACGGCCTGGAGGACGGCTTCCGGCTCCTCGCACAGGAACGTCGTGTTCGCCGTCGTCCCTGCGCGCCGTCCGGTACGACCCATACGCTGGAGAAACGACGAGACCGACGTCGGCGCGTTCGCCTGGAACACGAGGTCGAGGTCGCCCACGTCGATCCCGAGCTCCAGCGTCGACGTGCAGACGATGCACGCGTTCGTGCCCTCGTGGAACCTCTCCTCCGCGGCCCTGCGCTCCTCCAGGGAAACGGAGCTGTGATGCACGAAGACGTCGATACCCCGCCCCCGCATCCAATCCGCGACGCTCTCCGTCAGCGCCCGCGACTGACAGAAAAACAAGCTTTTCTTCCCCTGCGCCCGCGCCGTGGCCTCCTGCGCGAGCGCCCCCACGCTCTCATGAAGCCCGATATGCAGATCCCGCTTCGCTGGCGTCTTCGGCGGATTGACCACCACCCCCTGACGCCGCGACGAACCGCACAACCACGCGACGATCTGCTCAGGATTCCCCACCGTCGCCGACAGTCCAACCCTTTGGAGGTCGTGCTGACTGGTGAGCCCGAGCCGCTCGAGCACCGACATCAGGTGCGAGCCTCGATCCGTGCCCGCCATCGCATGCACCTCGTCAATCACCACGAGCCGCAGGTCCTTGAACAACCGCTCCACCGGCGAGCGCGCCGAGACCAGCATCACCTCGAGCGACTCCGGCGTCGTCATCAGGATCTCGGCCGGCTCCCGCACGAACTTCCGTTTGTCGTGGTCCGCCACGTCGCCGTGCCAGACGAATCGGCGTAGCCCCACCATCTCGGCGTACGTCCCGAGCCGCCCCTCCTGATTGTTCAAAAGCGCCTTGATCGGGGCGATGTAAATCACCCCCACGCCCTCGGGCTCGCGCTCGACCAGACCCGCGAGAGCCGGGAACATCGCTGCCTCGGTTTTCCCGCCCGCCGTCGGCGCCAGCACCACGGCGTTTTTCCCGTCCAGGATCGCTTGCCCCGCGAGCTCCTGCACCGGACGCAGGCTCGTCCAGCCGAGCCGCGAGACAATCGCTTCCTGCAGCCGAGGCGGAAACCGGGCGAATGTACTCACACGCTAGAACTCCACGCTCGTCGCCGAATACCCCTTCTCGTCCTCCGGCTCCGGCTCGTATTCGATCGGCTTCTTCCCCTCCGCGGCCCTCTGCTCCTCCACCGTCGGCGAAGGCTCCGGCAGCGCGGCATCCGGGTTTTCCGCCACCGTATCGAGCAGATTCACGAACCGACGCAAGAACTGCCTCGGCACGACCCCGACATCTCCCTTGAACCCCGCCGTCACCTCATCCACGAGCGCCGCAATCCGCTCCGGCGTCACCTTCGACGCGACCACGTTCGGATCCGGCGCCGGATACAAGCTCCGCAGCCGCAGCGCCACGTCCTTGAGCCTGTCCCGATCGAACGGCCGCAGCTCGAGCTGCGGCTGCCGCATCGTCACGAGGCCGCCCTCGTTCAAGAACTGGATCCGGTCGTGCAATGGCTGCAATCCCGCCACGCCGCGTCGCACATCGAAGAACTCCGGCGTGCCCGTGAAAACCCAGAAGAGCCCCTTGTACCGGTCCGCCGCGTCGATGATCTGCCGGATCCCGTTCAGCGACTTCCCCCGCACGTCCTGCCGCATTCGCAGGATCGTCTCCGCCTCGTCGATTACGATGACCAGGCCCTTGTACCCTGCGGCCTTCACCACCTCCAGGATCCCATGGAGGTAGTCCATCGCGTCTCGGCTCGAGATCTCTCCCTTGAGCCCCGCCGCCCTCTTCTCCGCCGCCCCCACGTTCTCGCTGCCCGAAAGCCACGACAGGAGCGCGCCCGCCTCGCGTACTTTCCCCGCCTGCTTCAGCGAGAACACCTCGCGCAGCACGCGCCCGAGATCCTCCGGCGCCTTGCCGCCCGTCAGCGACGTGATGTCCTCCTCGATCCGCTTCTTCACCTTCCGATCGAAATCGGCCGCGTCCGGGTCCGCGCCGCCGTCGATGAGCGCGTCCTCCACCTTCGCGATCCAGCGGTCGATGATGTCGCCGAGCGCGCCGCGCGGACAAACGTTCGTCCCGAGCTCCTGGACGACCTTTCGGTAAACGTGGTCGAACTTGTAAAAGTGGAGGTCGTTATCCGAGACGACCACGAAGCTCGTCGCGAACCCCTTCGCCTGCGCGTCGAGAAGCGCGAGGCGGGCCATAAAGGTTTTTCCGCAGCCGTAGCCGCCGCGCAGGAACTTGAAGACGCCCTCGCCGCTCCCAGCGAGGTCGAGCAGGCGCCCGATCTCCGCGCGCTGGCGCTCGATGCCGACCGCGAACGCGTCGAGCCCGCGCTCGGGGACGACGCCGGAGCGAAGACGCTCGAAGATGTGCTCGCGGTCTCGCTGGCTCGTCGTCATTTACTTGTCTCCTTCCCGGACGTAGCGCTTTCCACCCTCGGCCGCCTCGATGCGCACCCGGAAAGGTAGTTTGCCCAGGTGCAGGTCGATTTCCACGGAAAATTTCCGGAAGGCGCGCGCCGAGCCCAAGATCGCGCCGACTTCGGGTTCCGTGATCACGCCGTGCTTCTGGATGTGCTGGAAGACCTTGCGAAAGCCCTCATCCGCGATGGCGTCCGCCCAGCTCCCGCCGGATTCCGAGGCCGCGACGGCGGTCTCGGGAGCCTTCGCCGCGGGCGTCGTGCCGCCGCTCACGGAGAACCAGTTCTCCGGCACGCTGCTCTGCACCCGCTCGATGTTGTCGGGGTGGTGGACCTCGACGCGCACGCGTTCGTCCTTCGGGCCGTGGAGCGCGAAGAAGACCTCCGTCCACGTGTCCCCGAGCGGCAGCTTGACGCGTCCGTTGTGCAGCAAGGCCGGCGCGCTCACGTCCTTGAGAACCGTCTGGATCTCGGGCCGTCCCTGCACACGAAGGCCAATGTCGAGCACACGCGCGGTCGCGAACCCGAGGCCGGTCGAGGTATTCTTCGCGAAACCCGCGCGCACGCGCAGGCGATGCAGGCCGAGCACACCGGGCAAAGCCTCGGTTTCGAGCATGTACTCCGCGAGGCTCGCGCTCTCGGCGCGTTTCTTCGTGACCGTGAGGACTGGGATAACCCGCTCCTCGAGACTGTTGCCTCCATGCACGAACGTCGCGCCCGGGTTGCCCGTCGCGAAGACCGCCGTGTCCTGGCGCAAGATGACATACCCACCGAGGCCGTCGTATCCGAGCGACGACAGCGCGACCGGGACCATCCCCGACTCGGAGCGCGCATATTCGCTCAGCACGTGCCTCCGAGATCGCTCCTCCTTGTCCCCGTACGGTTTTTCCTGCGTGGTCTCGTCCTGCAAGAGGAAGCCGTGATCCGCCGTGAACACGAAATGCTTCACGCCCGCAAGCTGCAGGTGATGCCATGCCGCCTTGATCTGCCGGAGCGTCGTCTCGAACGTCGGTAGCCCGACATTCGCCTCCCCCGCATCGTCGATCTCCTTCGAATGCACCACGACGAGCCCGTGCGGCGCCACCTTCTTCGCGAGGGCCGTCGTCGTCTCCTCGCAGACCTGGGCGAGCGACAGCAAGGGCGCCTCTTTCCCCGCCGCGCGCGTCCCCATGGCCCGCGCCCTGTCGGTCGGCCTCTTGACCGTGTACTCCCCCGTCTTGAACCCCTGAAACGCCCCGGCCACGACGAGCCGCCCATTCTGCGCCACCGGGGCGAGCGCGTTCATTCCGACGGACGTGATCGTCGGCAGTTCCGCGAGACGCGGCTTCAGATCCACGATGCCGCCCCCACCGCCGAGCTCTTCGAGCAGCTCCGTTGCCATCTCGAACCGGAAGGCGTCGATGACGAACATCGCCACCTTCTCCCCGCCGTGCGTCAGCGGAACGACGACCTGCTCGAAAAGCATTCGCTGCTGGAGCGACGGCGGCGGCAAGAAGCCCTGCTCTTTGCAGAGCAGCGTGAAGTCGCGGCAAAGCTCGTCGGCCCAGGCGCGGTAGAGGCGCCGCAGCACGCCCACGACTTCCTGGAGCGGACCGAAATGGGGCAATCGAGGTTCCAGGAGCGTCAGCCGTTTCTGCTCGAAACGCCGGTGCGCCCGGTCGACCTCGAAGGCTCCCGTGGCATACCGATCCACGGCTTGATCGAGGTTCTGGACGCCCTCCAGGGGACGGCGAAACTTCGCGAGCGTCTCCCCGAACGCCGCGGCTTCGGCCACGAGGCTCCACTCCCAGCGGCGATCCTGATTCCTTTGGAGCCAGAACGATCGTTCCCCGTGCCGCGCGTCGCACCAAACGCGCGCCTTTTCCCATTCCCCCCGCTGCAACGCCTCGACGGCCCCTGCGAGCACGCGGCGCTCCTCCGAGGGGAACGTGTCGATTTGCCCGAGATCGTCGGGGGTCATCGCCGCGATCTCGGCGGCAATCGACCCCTCCACTTCGTCCGCGCGCCTCGCGTACGCGTCCCCCTGCTGGCTCCGGAGCACCGCCAGCATCTCGACGCACGTTTTCACGATGGGCGGCGGCAGATCCCGCAAGCGCCGAAGTTTTTCCACGTGCGGCAGGCGGCGCAGGTCGTGCACGTACTCCACGCAGAGCAGCCACGCGCCAAACGCATCGAGCACGTGATCGAGCGGCGAGGTCTTCGCATCCGCGCGCCACTCTCCGATCCACGCCTCATCCATCCCCGTCAGCTTGTGCAAATACCCCCGCAGAACGCCAATTTCATCGGGCGAGTTCACCTTCGCATGGAGCGCAGCTTCCCTCCCTGCGAGCGCCTGCACCAGGAGCGTTTGCCCCACATTGTCGAGCATGGCCGCGAAGCCCCCGGCGCGCTGCGAGACGAGCGCGTCGAGCCAGGCATCCGCCTCGTCGAGCGTATGCGGTTTGGCGAGGAACGCCTCCACGTCCGCAGGCGCCACGCGTGCGTGGGCGGTCTCGCGGATGAGCGTGTCGAGCGCCTTGCGAAAACGCACCCCGGCATCGTACAGCTCGAGCACCGGGGTCTGCTTGATCAGGTCCTCGTTGAAGCCCGGCATGTGCACGAGCAATGGCTCACGGCTGAGACCATTGCCGAAGTCCTGGAGCGCAAGCAAGAGCTCGAGGAAGCTCCCCCGGAACGCGACGATCGGGAAGGGCGGCGCCTCCACCTTGCCGCGCTGGATCAGCGCATCGACGAACGCCGTGTAATGATTGTCCCGGTCGAGCCAGACGACGATCCCTTGCCGCCGCACCTCGCGCGCGACCTCGCGAAAAAGGCTCTCGCTGATGGGGCCGAGCTCACGCATCGGCGCTCTCTTCCTCGCCCTCCACGTTGTCGTAGAGCGGCCCGTCCGAGCCCTCGTCCTCCTCGGCCTTCTCCCTCTTGCGCTCCCTGCGCTTCATTTCAGCCGCGAGGATCTCCTGCGCCTGCCGCTTTTCCTTTTCGAGGAACCTCTCGCGTGCCTCGTCCGAGCCCGGCTCGTCGATCGTAAAATCGGGCCGGATCATCTCGTCCTGAAGCCGCAGCTCCCACGCATACGCCTTTGCGGGATGCAGCCGCCAGAAGCATTTGTGCGCGACGGCGAGCGAGGGATCGTCGTGGCACTTCTTCTCGACGCGGCTCGGGAAGTGCCGCGCGGCGAGGTGGGACCAGTCGTAATTCTTCCGCCCCTCAGCGGTCGCGAGCTCCTTCCACCACTTCTTGGGGTCCTTCCACTGCGGCTCGAGCAGCGACCAGAGGGCGCTCGAATTGACCATCACGCCGTCGTCGAGGTCCATGACGAACCGTGCATCCGCCTCGCGTTTCGGGCACTTGTCGTCCGTCGGGGGCGGGCCTTTCTCGGCGATCAGGGTGACCTTCTCGATGAAGTCGGAGAGTTCTTCAAGTTGCTTCTGGACCTCGGCGTAACGTTTCTCGGCCTTGCCCTTGGAGGCTTTCTCGGCGCGGGCCTTCAGAAGATCCGAAAGCTCGCCTTCGAGGCGGCGTTTCTCGGGCATCAGATGATCGGCGAGCAGGACCTGGAGCGTGTCGTCCTTCCAGCGGTGGATGGAGATCCAAGCGACGAAATTTTTCTTGGCCGAGGAGAGCGGGAAGTAGATCGGGCGGTTCTCGTAGGTCGGCTTATGGTATGCGAGGAAGAACCCGCGGCGAAGGTAATCGGCGAGGTCGCCGTAGTCTTTGCAGGCGGCGCCGCCGTGCTGGGCGTATGCCTCGTGGAGCATGGCGCAGGCGGGGTGCGCGAGGCCGTCTTTGTCGGACGCGGCGGAGAGGAAGAGGATGCCGTGCGGGAGGGCGGAGTCCGGGGCCTTGTCGAGGATGCCTTCGCCGCGGGCGCCAAAGCGGCCGAGGGCGACGCCGATGGCGAAGGAGAGGTCGGCTTCAGGGGGTGGCTCGTCGTAGGTGGGTTCGTAGGGCGGAAGTGGGGCGCTTTCGGGGCGGTCGACGGCGCGTTGGGCCCAGTCTTGGGCGTGGCGCCATGGAGAGGAACCGGGCTGCTTGAACTCGATGGAGGGTTCGCGAATGGCCTCGTGGATTGAAAATGCCGCTTCCAACTCACGATAGATGACATCCGCAGCTATCGTGTGCAAATAAGGCAGGCGGTTAACATCTCCAACTTCAAAGCCGATTCCTGGGTTTAGCGACTGCAGCACATGCCGCGCTGCGGACGTGTTCATGACGCACAGGGCACGAGGAATATCGTTCGGAAAGACTGACGAACCCTTATTACCGAAAACGCTTCGGTACCTATGGGCCCGCGCACGAAAATCGATTCCAACCATTGAAAATGCGACACCGGGAACAAAATAGTACCCTGGATTCCTGATTGCGGCTCCGACGCTCACCTGAGCGAAGACGCGCATTTCAAGGCCCAAGGCCTCATAGCGCAGGATGTCTACCAAAGGCTCGAACCAGACGCGCCCCTTGCCTCCCTTTATTGTTGGCACCCATGGTGCGAGTCCTGACGCGATCGTGTCGGAGCAACGTTCGCGCGCCAGTGAGCCCGGCTGCACCTCCCACCAAAAACAGGTGAACCGCGTGTCGTCGCCCGTACACACGCCTTTTCTGGCAGGTGCCAATTCGCCAAATTTTTCTGCTGCCGCGTAGCGTGTGAGGTAGGCCGCGTCCCACCAATAAACAATTGGCAAGCCATCTACCGCTGAAAACATCTCTGGATAGAAGGAGTGCCGGCCCGAGCCACTCAAAAGAGCTGCACGACGTCGAGCAGGCTTCCCGGCGTCGCGCGTTGAATCCGACAAAGGGGCTGCTTGCAGTCCAACTGAGAAATCCGCCGGTCGTCCCCAATGAAACACGACCATAGCTGAGGAAATAACGTCATCCATCGACCTGGAGCTAAATGCGCCGGTTCCAATATCTGCAACGGAACGCAAATCTGCGTCGCGCAGCAACAACTTTCGGAGTTCGGCGAACTGTCCGAGGAACATCCAGCCACGCATCGTGACCATGCATGACAACCCTCCAGGGCGTGCCAGCTGCAGTCCACGCAACAAAAATGCAGCGTACAAATCCGCCTTCCCTGACGGATAGTGCTTCGCCAAGTATCCAGCATCTGTCATTCGGTTTACGGCCTGATACGGTGGATTCCCGACGACAACATCATAAGTCCCCGCCTGCACCATCCGAACGAACCGCACCCCCGCCGCAAGCTGTTCCGCCTCCAGCCGGAGCCCCAGATCCTCCGCCCGCGAATGCTTCCCGAGAAACTGCTCGATCTTATCCAGCGCTGTCGCCTTCGCTTGCCCCAGCGGCAACTTGACCTGCTGTGCAGGAAACTTCTGCCCGAACAAACTCCCCTGCGCCGCGCCCCCCTCCACGTCCCGCTCGCTCACCGCCTCGATCGCCTTCCCGATGGCCTCATCCACGCGGAGCAAACTCCCGAGATGGTCCACACCCGACAGCGCCGAGACGATCTTGTCCGTCACGTCCTCCGGCAAACCCACCTCGGCCTTCAGCTCCCGCCGAAGCGCCACGAGCGCCGGATCCTCCTTGGGCAAACTCCCGAGCTGCAGCACGGGCGCCACCAGGTTCACCCGCTTCGGCCGTACGTCCTTCGCGAGCGCCCGCGCCTTCAGATAAAGCCCCGCCGCCGCGATCTGGATCGCTCGCGGATCGATGTCGATCCCGAACAGGTTGTTCTCCAGGATCGAAGCCGCAATCTCCCGATTCGAGACCGTTTGCCCCCGATGCCGCGCCTCCTCCCGGTACAGCGCCGCGAGCAGATCGAAAGCGATGACGAGGAAATGCCCGCTCCCGCACGCCGGATCAAGCAGCTTCAGATCCCGGATCGAAGCCGGCGCCTTCGCCACCGCATCCTCCGGGATCGGCTGGAGCACGTAATACTTCCAGTGCTCCTCGAGCTCCCCATCGATCGGCATCAGCGCATCGAGCGCGACCTCTCCTGCATCACGTTTGGCCCGCCAATCTGCCCGCCGCGCCTCCAGCACGGGCAGGATCGTCTCCGCGTCCGCCTTCCAGCCGTTCTTCTTGCAGATGCAGAGCCACGTCAGGCCGAGGCTGTTGTGCAGCAGCCACTCGACCATGTACCGCTCGGTGAACATCTGCGTCTTCGACGCGATCTCGTGCGGCTCGATCTTGCCCCCGCCATTGATCTTCGCGTCGAGCGCCTCCCGCTCGGGATCGTTCCAGTATTGATACACCCACCCGAGCGTCGTATCGTCTGTCCACGCGGACGCGAGCTTCGGATCGTCGAGCCGCTCGACCACCTCGCGCAAGGTCGCCGCCGGCACCGGAAAGAGCCGCGTCAGCCCCACGTCCCCGAAGAGGCCCGGCAGATCGATCGACAGCTCGTCGAACACGATCTGCAAGATCGCCTGATACCCCTCCGTCTCGTCATTCGTGAGCGCCGGGGCAAACCCGCGAAATTCGCGATACCCCTTGCTGTTCCAGCCCCCCGTCACGACGGCGGGCTTGACCAGTTGCAACGCCTCGAGATGCCGGATCAAGACGAGCCGATTGAGCAGCGTCGCCGCCGCTTCCTTCACGGCCGTCTCGAGCACCCGCGCCCGCGCCGCGCCTTCCGCCTTCTTGTCCTTCGGCCGCGCCGCCCGCACCCGCTCATCGATCCACCGCTCGAGCCGCTCCCGCCGCTTCCGATGCGCCTCGTCGAGCCCCGCCTCCCGGATCGAGACGCTGAGCCGATACCGCCGATCCGCCTCCGCGTGGATGTCACGCAGGAGCCGGTCACGCAGGCCGCGAATGGTGGTCGAGAGGAGCTGCTTGGCTTCGGGGGTCAGGGTGGGCATGCGGGGTTCCGTCAGACGATACGAATACGAATGCCTTGATCGAGCTGCGGCCCGATTCGCTCCTCGAGCTCGCGGAAGATCGCCCGGAGCTGCTCGCGG
The DNA here is from genome assembly GCF_029946465.1 of Polyangium sorediatum. Lineage (NCBI taxonomy): Bacteria > Pseudomonadati > Myxococcota > Polyangiales > Polyangiaceae > Polyangium > Polyangium sorediatum. Next base: position 52,067 of record NZ_JARZHI010000049.1, on the reverse strand, counting down.
CTCGAGATCTCCCGGCCGCGGATCTGCGCGTCGACCTTCACGACGGGCTTCTCGTCTCGCTTGCTGCGCTCGTCGTCGAGCCGATCCATGGCCTCTTCCTCGGCAGGCCCGATGCGGCTGGCAAATCGATCCCGCACTTCGGCCAGCGTCGGCGCGACGGCCTCCGCCGTGGTGTCCACGAGCGCCTCGGCGATGGGCCGGAGCACGCGATGCCCCTGGTCCGCGTCAAGCAGGGCAAACCCGGGCTGCGTCTTCACACGGCTTCGCGCGGCCTCGGCCTCGGCGTTCTCCTTGTTCAGGAGAGCCCGACGCGACACGACGTACCGCTCGCGAACCCGCCCGATTGCCGGCTCGATCGCATGCACGTCCCGCCACGGCCGCTCCGCCGCGAGCTGGTTCGTGATGGCGTTCGCGTCCTCCTCGAGCCCGCCGAGCGCCTCGGCCTGGCGGAGCTGCGCGAGCTGATGGTCCCGCGTGTGCACGGCAGACCCGAGGAGCGCGAGCGCGTGCGACGTGAGCTCCGACGAGCAGACGCCGAGCTGCTCGATGCCGTCCCGCAGCGCATCGAGGTTCCGCTTGACCTCCAACACGGTCTTCTGCACCTGCCGCGACCGGCAACAATCCTCCAGCGCCCGCCCGAGCTTCTGGAGGGCCGTCGGGAGCGGAGGCCGACCGGGAAGCTCGTTGAACTTCGCTTCGAGCTCGCGGAGCCGCTCCCGCTGCCCGGGGAAGTGCAGGAACGCCGCGTCGGCGATGGGTTCGTCCTCGGGTTCGAGGTCGACCTTGAGGTACGTCTCGAAGAATTTGCGGATCGCGATGCGGTCGCGCTGCGTGACCTCGCCCTCCTTGGCCGGGAAAAAGTCGGCGCGGCGAAAGTCGCGATCCTTCGCGAACAGATCCCGCACGCCGGGATCCTGATACGACGTGATGTCGTCGCCGTGATCGGGCCGGACCCGGATCTTCTTGCCGCGCAGAAGCCCAGCGCAGCAAGCCTTTACGAGATCGGGCGCATACCCGTAGGGCGGACTCACGAACATGCCGATCAGGTTCTGCCCGGCGATCCCTCCGCTCTGCTGGATTTCCTGCAAGATTCGCGTCGGATAAAGCCCGCCGCAGGTCGCGACGTATTTGCCCGCGTCGAGCGAAAGAATCCCGAGACCACCCTCCATGAACTTCGTCGAGGGCCCGGCGAGCTCCTTTTCGAGGAGCTGGTTCAGCTCGGACGGCGAGATCGCGATCTCCGTGAAATGGGGGTACAGGTCGGGCAGCACGCGCGTCGCGAGCGCGGAGAGCGTCGCCGCGAAGGAGCTGCCGAGGTCCCGGGGCCGGAGCTGCTGCCCGCGGAAGAACGCGGCCCCTTCAAGGAACGCCTCGTCCACGGCCTTCGACACGCGCTTGGCGAGCTCCTCGCAACGCGCCTCCTCCTCGATGAGCAGCCTCTGCTTCTCCCGCGTCAGCGACTCCCTGCGGTTCCGGTTCCGCTCCACCATGCGCTCGGATCGACCGAGCTGCCGCGCCGCATCCTCGATTGCACCCGATTCACCGACCACCCAGAGGATACGATTGCGGAGCTGCTCCTGGTCGCTCTTCTGCACCCAGCCAGCCGAGGCGCGGTCCTCCTTCTTTCCAAGGAACCGGAAATCGACGGCCACCGTCGACTCTTCGCGCGGGTCTTGCAGCTTGACGTCGATGGCCTGCCGTCCGTCGGAGAACCAGAGCGACCACGGGAACGTGCGCCCATGCCACCGCGGACGCTCCTGCATGCTGCCGACGAGTACTTTCAGGGCATCCTGGACAATCTTGCTGATCTGCTCCTGCGTGACCCCGAACTCCTCGCGCTCGCGTTGCCATTCCTGTCCCGCAGAGCTCTGGATCTTGTAGCCCTGCTTCTCTGAATACGAGAGCAAGCTCTGCTGCCGGAGCTTCTCGAGCGCATCCGTGACGGCCTGCACCTGGCTCCCCTCACCGAGCCGCGCATATAGGCATTGCGCGACGAGCGCAGGCATCGTCGGCACCTGCTCCTGAATCAGCTCGAGCAATGCCACGGCCTTCGCCGCGCGTTGTGCGAAGACATCGTCCCGCACCTCGGGGTGATTCATGATGCGCGCGAGCGTCGTCTGCACGTCGGCATCGAGGGCCGAATGCTGCACCTCGAAGATCGCGTCCAGCGTGACGAGGCTCCCGACCTCCCCGTCAGCGAGCTTCTGCTCCCGGAACAGCTCGCCGAGGAGCTGCAAGAGCCCACGGATCGCGTGATCGTCCCCCTGCACGCGCGTCGACCGCGTGCGCAGGTTCGACGTGATCTGCATGAGCAGATCCACGTGACCGGGAAGCATCGGATAGACCTCGACGAAATCGTCCTCGGTGATGTCCTCGCAGCCGTACCCATAGAGCTTGAGATCGCCGCGATGCTTGTGAAACAGCGCGCGCAGCCCCCCCTCCATCTCGGACTTCTTCTTGAGGAGCCGCTTGTGCACGACGTCGCGGATGTTCGTCGTGCCGAGGTGCACGCGCAGGCTCGGCGGAAATCGATCTTTGAGCTTGCCGATATTGTTCGACTCACCCTGATCCTCGAGCTTCTGCTGCCCCGTCGCGAAGAGCCAAACGCGGCCCTTGAGCCTCTGCCCGAGCTCCGAGACGAACGACTGGAGCTTCAGCATGCGGCTCTCGTCCTGGTGGACGTACTGGCTGACCTCGTCGACGACGAAGAACAAGGTTTTCTCGGGTTGCCGGATGGCGAGCATCGCCTCGATGGCCTCGACGACCTCCCGCACGCTCGTCCCCGCGCCCGTACGCGCGCCGGCGCGGCTGTCGATCCACGCCGTAGGCTCGCGATAACGATCCGGGTTCATGACGTGGAGCACGTGCGAGAAGTGATCCTCCGCCTGCTCATCCTTCATCGCGACGGACCAGGGCTTCCCGAGCGTCTTTTCGGCGAGCACCAGGAACCGGTCCCACTCGCCATCCCGTTCGAGCTTCAGCTCGTGCTCGGCAACGAGGTTCGACTTGGGGCAGTACTCGAGCCGCACCTGCACTTGCCTCTGTACCGCGGCGTGGATGTGCTCGTTGTCGCGGGCAACGCCGCCGATGTCGAACACCACCGCGATCGGCTGAATGCGCTTCGAAAGCTCCTGCCACGCTTGCGACAGCTCCGCGCGCTTCGGCGAGTCGTCCCGCGCGAGCAGCGCCGTGGAGAGCGGCGTTCCATCGGGCAAGACCACCCCATCGAGCGCGAGCCCGAGCAGCTTGGCGAAGCTCGATTTACCGGACCCGTAGAAGCCCGAAATCCAGGAGGCCGGCAGCTCGGGCCCGTTCTTCTTGCCGAGCTCATGCACGACGTTGCGGAGCAGGTGCACGAACTGCTCGTGGATGCCCGCTTTGACGCGCCGGGCCCGCGGATCCCCCTCGGGATACCCGCCCGTGATGATGTACTCGGAGACCTCGGCCTCGAGCTTCTTCGGGCTCTGCTCGTGGAAGTAGACCACGGGCGGGATGTCACGTGTGACGTTGTAAGCGAAGAGGTCGCGTATCTTCATGCTGGGCTCACGGGTAGATACGAGGTCGATAATCGCGATCGGCGGGCAACTCGCCCATGAACGAGAGGGCGGTCGTGTCCTTGCGCTCGCCCGGGTAGAGCAGCACGACGGGCACGTTGCGGGTCTTGCCGTCGATGTGCTTGAGCAGTGCCGACGACCGGAAAAACGGATACAGCGCCCCTGCGCGTCCGATGAGGACGAGGGTGCGATCGAGCCGCTCGGGGTTCTGCTCGGCGAACTCGCCGATGAGCCGCGCGACGTCGGCCGCGATCCCCTCCGGCCCCTCGATGTGCGGCGCGATCTTGTCCCGCAGGTGCGCGAGCGCGCGCTCGGGGTCTTTCTCGTGCAGGCGTCTTTCCCGCGCGATGAGCGCCTGCACATTCGCGTCGCCCGTGGCCCGGATGCGATCGAGGAGGAGCTTTTGCAGGGAGATCGGCAAGACGCCCCAGCCCTCGGCGCGCAGCTCGTCCGTGAGGCGTCGGATGAGCGTCCGCAACTTGAATTCGTCGTGGGGCCGGTAGGGCAGGATCGCGAAGCGGTAATTCCGCATCGTGCTGATCTGCGGCCCGTCCGGAGCCATGAGGTCGCGACGGAGTGCGGCGACCGCTTCGTCGAGAGGACCAAAAAGCGGCTCGGTCACAACGTCACCTCCGCCCACGAGACGAGATCGGGCGCCGCCCACTCGAAATCCGTGAGCTGCGCCATGCGGTGAAAGGTGATTCCGGGCAGGTTCTTGAGCCGCTGATCGAGAAACCCGCCTTCAAGCCCGACGGAAGCAAGGTACGGGTTGTCCGTGAGGGTCCCCTCAAAGCGGATCTCGCGCAAGAAGTACATGAAGTAAGCGAGCGCGAGATCCGGGACCTTGGGCCAAAGCAGGCTACGGGGATCTTTCTTAGCGGAAATCAATCCCGCCTCGGATGCGGCGGAGAGCAGCTTGCTTGCGAACTGCACGCAGGTTGACTCCGACCAACGCCCGGGGAACTCCGCCCGGACCCAGCGAAGGGCGCTGTCGCGATCCACGCGCGGCTCGGAAAGCGAGCGCCGATCGAGAAGAAACCGAGCCGTGAAGCGTCGATACAGTGGATCGGCAACCTGGAGGTGCCAGTGGCAGATCACCTGCCTGGTGGCCAGATCCATCCCGCGCCACCTGCGGAGAACCGTGAGCGCCTGTGGAAAAGCATCGTACCGAGCGATGAAGTCCGCGATTAGATCACGCGTTCGTTCGAGGCTCTTCCCGCCAAACCATCGCTGCTCGAAGGATACGAGCGCCCGCGCGGATCTCGAGACGGAAGGGTCGACATGCTCCCAGTATGCCCGCGACTCCTCCACGGCGAGCGCCAGGCGCAGAAGCCTCGAATGAACCTCGCGCTCGTCCGTGGGTTTGTCGGGCGGCGACGAGGGAGGACGTGTGGGCGGAGGCGAAGCTGCCAGAGCGTCCCTCATCGTTCGGCCTGGAAGTAGGGCAGCGGATACTGCTCTGCGAGGGGAACGAGGGCGGCGGCCAGTCGACGCACCAGGACCTCGGGCTCCTTGGGCATCGGCCCCTTGAGCTGCCTACCTGCGGGCGTCACGGCAAACTTCTCCTCGCCGGCCGGGGCGAGCACGCGCGTGAGCTTGTCACGCGAGAACTCAGCATCCAACGAAAGGGGCAAAGCCAGCACCTTGGCAGGGCTCGGGTTCTCCTCGTCTCGCTTCAATACCGCAAGCCGGTCCCCGAGCTGCTCGTCGATCTCGAACCCAAGAAAAAACAGGGACCGCACGCTATCCGGGTCCGCCAACTTCCCCCGCGCCTTCGCGTCCACGCGCCGCGCCGCCTCCCGGACCGCTTCGAGGGAAGCCCACGCCCGGGTGCGCGGGGTGAGACGCGCGAAGAGGTCCCCGCCGCCCGCTTCGTCAACGAGGTCCGTCTCCCACCAGCCCAGACGTCGGGGCTCGCAGAGGCCCTCGCCGGCCCAGGCGACGGTGAACTGGAGGGCGAGGATCTGGTCGAGGATGGCGTCCGGGACGTGGGGCATCGAGGGGTGGGGGAGGTTACGACGGGAGAAGGCTCGGGATCAAGAGGCCAATATCGTAAGCCGATCCACACGCGCTCTAGAGCATTGCAGGAGCCGTGCCAAGGACAAATGCGATTGTGCCCCCCTTGACAGTCCTTTATTCGTTCTTAAAATGTGACGGCTTTTGGCAACGTTGCGTTCTGTGCAGGGATACTCCCGAGCCTCGGATGCATCGCCGCCAAAAACCAAGGAGCTAGTGCATGCACAAATCGCGCAAGGCTAATTCTCATATTATGAATATCATTCGAAACAAAAATTTCCCTCTCCCTGCAAGACCGACTCATTCGAGCTGGATCCGGCGACCCAACAAATGTACCGACTGCGGACGTACGCCGATTCCTTCGGAAACGAAGTGTTATAATTGCATCTAATGCTTAGGTAGCGGGCCTGGGCGAGCAGAGGGAGCGGCTATCGCCATCAAGTAGAACGGCTCGCCTTGATGGCAAGCTCGCCCACGCGGAACGTGCCCTCGAAGTACGTGTCGAGCTGTGTCTGGAGCTGCTGCCCGTTGATGAGCTCGATGTATTGGTGGTCGCGGTGGAACTCCAGGGCCGCGGGCTGGAATGCAGACGTGGTAATGATGACCCCTCGTGCGGCTCCCTGCGCCCGGAGCGAATCGACCATCTTGCGCACGACATCCGCCCCGACCAGATTGCTCGGGCTGTAGCGTTTGCACTGGACGACCACCTTGACCCTTTGAGGGCCATTCACGCGAACTTCCGTGGTCCACGCTGTGACGTCGACGCCGCCGTCACAGCTCCCCTTATTCTGCTCCTCGACCCCCTCGTAACCCATTTTTTCGAGGAGTTGCTTCACGAGGAGCTCGAACGTCTTGGGTGCCAACGCGAGCACGTTGCGTGGCTTGGAGAGCAGGTGCCCGACCATGATCTGGACCGCGAGCCGCTCCCGCTCATGGTGCAGTGGCTGGAGGCAAACGCGCTCGAACGCGTCGATGTCCCCGAAACGCCCGAGCAGCTCGATTGCGGTGTACTTGATCTCCGAGGTGGAACCGAGACTGACGAGCGCATGGAGCTTCCCGACCACGTCTCTGGGCTCCAGGACCGGCTGGTAGGCAGGCAGAGCGTTCAGCACCTCGGCGACGATGCTGGGATCCGCATCGTCGAGCAGCCTGACCATGCGGCTGCCGAGCGTCGCGGTAGCAAGGAACTTCACGGTGGCTTTGAGGGCATCCATGCGCATGTCGCGCGTCTCGGTGGCGCTGCTGGCAGCAAAGTCGAGCAGGCGCGCGCCGACGTGCGTGGCTTGCGGGAAGTGGGTGCCGAGGAGGCGCATGCAGACACGTCGAACCGGGGGCTCGTGGTTGGGCTCGATGCGACGCTCGAGCTCGTTGCGGATCCGCTCCCGGGCGGGTTCGTCTCGGATACCCTTGAGCGTATCCCGGAGAAGCCCCTCGACGAGCGGCGCATCCTGCGCGATGAAGTTCAGGAGCTCGCGAGCCGCGTCGACGCCCCGCTGGGTGATGGCTCCGCGCAGGAGCTGCTGCTCGAACATGTCCACGCCGGGGCGTTGCAGCTTCAGGACGAGCTCGGAGAGCGTTGCCGTGGACAGGTCTTGCACCCTGAGATGGTTACGATGGGAGGGGAGGTTGGGTCAATCCCGTCGCCGCCGGTCGTCGTCGTCGGTAGCGGAGGCGTTGGTCGCCGACGCCGCCGCGGCAGCAGCGGCGATGCTCGGAGCGAGGCCCTGCCCGGGCGACGTGAAGAGAGGGGAGTAGCGGAACGTGACGTCCGCGACGATGCCGTGCCCTTCCAGACGAATGGCACGCGGGAGGCTGGGGCCGATGTGCGTGGAGGCGTCGTACCGGCTCGTCGTCTCGGCCAGATGGGAGACGATGGGGATCGTCAGGGGCTGCGGGTGCCACCGTAAAGCCCATTCACCCGACCGTAGTTTGGCAGTCTCGTAGTACACGGGCAACAGCAGGCTTGCGCGAGTACCGCTCCGTTTCATGCGTGACGAATGCTGGCGAACTGTGAACTCCGCGAAGATTCCGCCACCAAGGAGCGCAAGCATCGATCCGTCACGCAATCGAATCGATTCTCCGCCGAGCGAACGGCGAAGCGAGAGCCAAGCGAGGGCGAGTTCCCGATCCGCTTCGCGCCAGAAAACCGTTCCGAGGTTCGTCACCTCGTTCTCCCAGGACGGCGAATTGCCGAGCACGGAACCACCGAAGCGCTGGACAATGGCGAACCCATCGAGTGAATGGCCACCACACGCGGCCGAGCACTCCAGAAGATCCAGCCAATGGGCTGGATCGCGTGCCCGGATGGGATCGCTCTCCAGCACGATTTGCTGCACGCCTTTTCGCTCAGTAACCTTGTCTTCATTGGACCATTTGCACCCGAGAACCTGGTCCTCTCGAGACACGATGAGGTCGTCAAGGGGCACGGCGTGTCGAAGCCGTTTGTCGGTATTTTCATCGTTCGCCCACCCGCCCTGTTTCCTGAGTAAAAATCGTCGCGCATTCTCCTTTTGTCGGTTATAGTCGTCTTGGTTGTCAACGCCATGCAACCGCAACATCGCCTCCGGAGGGTCCTCCGCGAGCAGCGCCCCAAGCGGCGTTTTCCAGTCGTCCACGCGCTCGCCTCCACGCAGCCGCGTCGTACGGGACACCATCACCTGGGCCCGGGCATGCAGCATCGCGAGCCGCTCCTCGCCCCTGGGATCAAGCCGCTCCACGACGTGCTCAAGCAGCGGATCGTCGAGCAGATCGTCCTCGGTCCAGGTATCGAGCTCGTTCAGCAGCCGAACCAGCGCCGGAACCGGCACATCAATGCGGTGCACGGTAATGCGAGGATGGCTCTCGACCTCGAGAGACTGCGCCGTTGGATTGAGGATATGAATCACGTCCCCAACTCGCATCGCGGTCGTCTCGACGGGGCGTCGACGAGCCCGCGCGAGCAAACCTTCGAGCGCCGCCTCGTCACCGGGCTCTGCATCGATCTCGAGCCGCGCGTCGAGCGCCGATATCTCCGCCTCGATGCGCTCCCGCTCCGTCGACGTGACCGTGATGCCCAGCTTGTGGGCCCAGCCCAGCCGAACCGCTGCGCTCTGCTTCATGGCGCTCACGCGCTCCTCGACGCAGAGATCGACCATCAAGCGCCGCAAGGCGAGCGGATCCTCCGGCAGCGGCTCGCTCGCGGGTTCGATCCCGCCGAGCGAAGCGAGATCGTGCTCGACCGCCGGTAACCGCGGGAGCTCCCCCCGCTCGGCAAACACCGCCAACGCGTCCGCAGGCTCGAAACGGAGCTCACGACCACGAAAGCTCGTGGCGACCCACCGCTCGAACACGGGTAACGGGTAGGGGGCGAGGACGAGCCCTTGATCCTCCGCGAGCGCCATGACTCGCTCCCGGGCGCGCTCGCACTCCTTCACGCGCTCCTTGCGTACATCGTCACCGAAGTCGTCGAACGTGCGCGGCAACCATCGATACTGCTCCTCGGTCATGACCAGGACGACCGGGAGCAGCTTGCGGTGGGGTTCGAGGATCTGCTTCTCCACAGCAAGGAAGAGGGCGTCGCTCAGATCTCGGTCTCCGGTCCACGCCGTGAGGTCGACGACGAGCTGCGCCGGCCGAGCTGCGCCCGTCTTCATGGCGAGATCCGCGAGCACGAGCAGCTCGTCGCGCTCCTCGGGCGGGACCGCGAGCACCTCGAACAGGAGTACGGCGCGCGCCCGATCTCCGAAGAAGAATCGCACCCCTTCGGGTTGATCGTTGAAGCACCGGCTGAAGCTCGACGTGACGGTATCGAGGGTCCAGCCCTTCCCCTTGCGTGCCTCCTTGCGCTCCGACCAGCGCTCGAGCCACTCAGCCGCGAGCGCGGCCTGCTTGCGCTCTCCCACGAACCCCTTGAGCCGTTCTCCCAGCGTCATCTCTTCGCCTCCTCCGGGCACGCGCTGCGCCGCGGACGGTCGGGTTCTAACCGCCCCGACCCGCGCCCGCTGCGTGGAACGGTTGCAGCGCAACCGAACGTTGCAGCGAGGACCTGCAAGGATCGGCGATGCGGTGCCCGCCTGCAAGTCTGCAAGAGACAGAGGGATCACGAGCAGCGGACGCCCGCAATCTGCTGCTGACGGGGCGTTCGTTCCTTGAGCCACGCCACCCGCGCCCCACACCCCTTCACGCCCCGCAGCGGCTCCTCGGGCCTGGGAAGGTTGTGCCAGTGGGCACCAAAGACCAGCGCATCCGCGTAGACCTGCCCCGCAAGCACGACGAGCAGAGGGGGAACGGCAAACCCACCGATCACCTCGGCGACCGTTCGCACGCCCCATCCTTCGCGGTCCCGCTTGCCGAAAGCCCGGAGGTTCCGGTCGTACGGCTCGAGCCACGCGTCGAGCTCGACGGCGCCGTAAAGCGCGGACACGACGCGCACGGCGTCGCACTTCGCTTCGGCGTACGCAACTGCCGCGCGGAACAGGGCCGACGTGTAGAACTCACGCGCGGGCGCTCCGCGGTCGAGCTTTCGTACCGAGCATCCCACGAGCGCGACCCGTGGGGCTCGGGGCTTTGTTTGCGTGAACATCCGCGCCTTACTCGTCGGGCCAGGCGCATTCGTCTTCTTCGATGGCCCGCCGTAGCCGCTTCCGAGCGGCTCGCACGCGCGCGTACGCCCGCTCCGCTGTCATGCCGAAGTCGCGCGCGATTTCGGCAATCGTTTCGCCATACAGATCGTAACGAAGCACGAACTGCCGCTCCACGTCGCCAAGCGCATCGAGCCCGCGACGCAGGATCTCACGGACCTCCGGATCGGCTGCTGTGGAGAGCCTGTCGAGCCCTGCCTCCCCAACGAGTACCTCTCGGCGGCGCCGTAGGTAATTGACGACGACACCTCGGGCAACCTTGACGAGCCATGCCCTCGCGTCGTCGCGGAGCTCCTCGGCATGGCGCATCGCGATGATAAAAACCTCCTGGTGGAGGTCTTCGAGCGTCTGGCCACCGAAACCAAGCCATTGCAGCTTCGCACGAATCGTGGCGGAGTGCGCGATGTACAACGCCTCGATGCGCCTCCGATGCAGCGCCGAGAGGGGATTTTCGGACATTGCATTCACCCGAGCCGAATCGGCCGCACATGGATCGGAGCATCCACATCCCCGCGCCAGTACGGCTCGACGTAGATCAACCGCCGCAACGAAAACCCAGGGCCATGCGGCTGCATCTTCCAGTGCCCCGCGACGAGCGTCTGCACGCTCAGGTTGCGCTTCCGCCCTTCGAGGTAGTCACGCACCGCCGGTCGGAAGTCCTTCTCGAGCGGCTTGCCTACCCGGAAGATCATCGTTCGCGGCACCTCACCCCCGCGCCGCGCATCGGCCTTCCTCCTCGCGCCCCGCGGGCCCGCCGGAGCCGGCGCACGCACGCGCACGGGATCGCTCATTGCGAGACACGTATTGACGATGAGCCGACCAATAAGCGCCGCCACACGCTCGTCACGCTCGGTCACCGTCATCGGGAAGATCGACATCTCGGTGAGATCGTGCTCGGGCAACGAAGGCGGCAAGAGCTGGGCGGTCGTCACCCCGAACCGCCACAGGCACGCGGGCGATGCGGTCCACGCTGCGTAGGCCCACTTCTCGCTCTTGGGCTCGTGATGGACGAGAATGACCCGCACGGGGGACTGGCCCTGCTCCGTGTCAATCGTGAGCAGACCATTCGGCACCTCGATCAAAAAGACCCGGAATGGAGGGCGCACGCATGCCAGCACTTCCTCGGTCACGGTCGTGGCGAGTAGCGCAGCGGCGTACGTCTCCGGGAGCTGGATCTCCGGATACCCGCATTGGGCCCACCGAGGAAGGCTCATCAGGGCGATCTGGCCGTCGTAGCAGGAGGCCATCGTCTCGATCGTCAAAACGAGATCGAGTTCGCGTTCCTGCGCGGGTCCCCGTGGCACAAAGCGGGTTCGCGAAGGGCATCCATCAGCCCGGCGTCGTCCTCCATGAGCGCTTCGGCGGGGATGCGATCCAGAGCGCGGCGCCACAACAAATCGGCCATCTCGAGCAAAAACTTCTTCGTCGGAAGCTGCAATTCAGCTCTCTCCATTCAATCGTTTGAAACGAACCAAGTCGTCGAGCATGCGCTCGGTGTAATCGGCGCACGACCACAACGAGGCCCGCGAGGAGGGTCCCTCCTGGCAGGACCACGAGCGCCACGATCACCAGCAGGCGCACAATCCTTTTTCGTCGACTCACGCCTCGATACCTGCGACCAACGCAGCAATGGCTGGACTGGCGGATGCCAGTGCCTGCGCATGCTCACGAGCCCACGCGCCGATCAGCGCCCCAGGGGGCCGCCCCGTCGCCTTCGCGAGCACCGCCACGAGTTGCCGGTCGACCTCGCCCAGCCCCTCCAAGAGCGGATCCGACACGGTGGAGATCGGCCCCCCGTCGGCACCGTCCGCACGCGTGCGCGCACTGCGGCGCCGCCCCCCGGGCGCGGGGAGCTGGGCCCCGTAGTACCCCGATGGGCGCACGTTCGACGGCCAGAAATCGGGCCGCGGGAGTCCTCCGCGCCCCTTCGGCGCCACGGGCCCGAGCCCGAGCTTGGCCCCAATCTCGTTCGCCTTCCGGCAGAACTTCGGCCCGTGGCCTTTGTACCCGTTTTCCAGGTCGTCGAGGAACTCCGCCTGCCAGGCATGTACCATTTCGTGAAGGAGTACATCCTGGAGATACAGGAGTCCGTGCCGCTCACACCGCGGAGCAATCCGGATGCGGCTCGGAATCCCGTGGACGTCCTGCGCGACGTAGTCGCCCTCGGCCCGCGGTGAAGCGGGCGTCGTCATCAGGATGAGCGACTGCTTCAGCGCGCCGGCGAAATACGCAGCGTTGTAGGCGTCGAACGCCTCGTAGAGCGCCCGCGGAGCCTCGCGGCCGTCCTGCTGCACGAGCTGCCGGACGGCGTAGGCGGGGGCGCGCGGGTCGATGCTCTTAGGCTCGGTCGGTTGTCCCTTATAAAGGAGACGCGGGCGATCCGGCATGGGCATAACCATAGCCGCGAGGACACAAGTGTCCAAGGGACTCGGTGTCCTTGTGCCCTTTTACTTGTCGAGGACGCCCGCTTGTTTGAGGACTTTTAGGAGGTACGCCGGGCCATTCAGGCCCTCGAGCTTCGCTCGCTCGTCTATCTTGTTCATTACATCCCAAGGCAGGCGGTAATCCAGGATCCGCCGAAAATACTGCTTTAGCGGGATGTCGAGCTCCACCGCCTCGTGCTTGAGCTGAACTTTCATTTCGGGCGGAACGTCGACCTTGAGCTGCCGACGGGTGGATTCGGCCATGATTGCTTCGATGGTACGGGCGATCGGGTCGTTTCCCCTACGGTCAGTGCACGTCCCAAGGGAATAGAAAGCATCGGGGAGGCCATTCCTGGCCGGTAGAATCCGTCCAGGGCGCGCGAGTGGGGATGGCGCGGTGCCCGCCCTGCGCCGATTCACACCGACCATTGTTGCCCGCGGTGGGCGCCGATCGATAAGCTTCAGGCCCTCGATTGGGTGCACTCACGCTGATACCACGTATAGCCGATTAGGTGGCGCGTGTTGCCGAAAATCCGACATCAGTTGGCCGCGTAATCCGTCGAGGCCAACGCGTTCGTGTGATTCAATTTCGCTACACTCCGTCATCGCGATGTAGATCCATTCGGTTGCCCGGTGTCGCCCGATCTCTTCAATCCAATCTACCAGCAGACTCAATCGCTGTTCCCCTGATGCGGACAGTCCCTCCAGCGCACCAGGTGCATAGTCGACCATATCCGTAAGGTAGTCCGCCGACTCTTTCCCACCGCGATCGCCGACAACAAACGCGACATGATTGCCGGTTGGGAGAACCTCCGGCGGAAAGTTGAAGAGTTCGTCCGCCATGATAAATTTTACGCCGATGTTTCTCCTGCTGGCTGCGGCTTCAAGGAATGCGCGCGTTTCATTTGGATGCTGCGTTGCTACGAATCCGTATACATCATTGGACATGGTGCGACTCCAGCACCCGTGATCGTGTCGAAGTGCCGGGCAGGTAGGACCCCGGGGGCTCGCTTTCACCACACTGGTAGATCACGCTCCCTCTCTACCTCGTATGTCGGAACGCCAGATTGGTCGAAAAGTTTTTTCATGAAGTCTTTGGCATTCTCGGCCCCGTTTACCGCGTAGAAGTACGCCCCCCATTCCGATGTCTCACCCACAAGCATGAAACTGCAATGGCTGCGGAGGTAGTCTAGTAGGTCACGGGACTCAGACGAAAAATTCCCCAGACCGAGCGTGATCAGCAATGGCGTCTCCGGCTGTATGGCGGCACGCCTGAGCCGCTGCTGTAATGCGAACTTCTTCACGGCTAGACAGTACGGCGCGAGTTGGTCATTCTCCGCCTGCAATTCCGCGTCGGGCTCGCGGACTGCAAGCCGCGGCACAGCGTCGAAAGCACCCTCGGGCTGTCGAACACCGTGGCGAAAGGCGCCTAATTTTGTGTCGTATACCCAACACGACTGCACAAATGGTAACAAGACTCGGCCTGCAAGTGTATCGGCCCGGAATCCTGTTGCGCCACGGTCCGCTCGACGATATACAAACGTGAACGTGGCATTTGTTGCCGTTACGTTGTCGACCCAAAGCGAAGAGTTTGCGCTGGTGGGCGCCTGGTGGCGCGCGACGTAGACCCCGTGCAATTCGCTTTTCATTGTGCCACCTCTTTCATGTACACTTGCCCATTTTCTTCTTTTGAGAGACGAAGACCCGCTCGTCCCCCGCCGCATTTCGTGCGTGAACGTGTGGATAATTATGGTGCACGGGTGTTGGATCGTCGGGGTGACCATCCGGATGCAGTTCCCAGTACTGTTCTCTCAAACCGGTAGGCCCAATCTTGGCCCGTCCGAGACTCAGGGGAGACTTTCCCTCGGCGACCCTGTTGCTTGATCGGATATTGAGGGCCTGGAAATTTTCTCCGCGGCTGGATTGGTTTAGGTTTTGGACAGGGATCTCAACTCCGCCCCTCGATACCCTGGGAACTTGCGCAAATTCTGCGGCGCGTGACTTGGCCTCGTGGACGGTGCGAACCCAGACGATCTCGCCTGCAAGCCCGAGCGGGTCGATCCACGCGAGCGGATCCTCGACATACGCATACGCCTCAATCCCACCCGCGAGCCCAATCGGATCCTTACTGATATACCTCCCCGTCTCCGGGTCGTAATACCTGAACCGATTGTAACAGAGCCCCGTCTCGGCATCCTCATACTGCCCCGGAAACCTCCACGGGACCGCCGTCTTCTCCACCTCGACCGCGACCCGCCCGAACACGTTCACGGCTCCCTGCCAGGCGACGCCTCCCCACTCATCGAACACCGCGCACGGCGCGCCCACCTGATCCGCGACGATCGCCCACCGCCGCATCCCCTGCACCTTCACGGTTGGCGTGAACGTCCCCGGCTCGAAGATCCACGTCGTCGGCCCCTCCCGCAGCGAGAGTTCGTGCAGCGGCACATCGCCGTCCCAAATCCACACCCGCTCGTCCGCGGGCGACGCTTTCCGCACGCGCCTCCCGAGCGCGTCGTACGCGAATCGCACGACGGTCCCGTCGACCTTCGTCACCGCGACGAGCCGGCCAGCTTCGTTCCACGTGTACTTCTCGCGCCGCCCGCCCGGGAGCACCTTCGCCGTTCGATTCCCATCGCGATCGTGCTCGAACCGCACCCCCTCGGATTCGAGCAGAACGCTGCCCTTGCCGTACTGCTGCGGCTCGCCCTCCACCGCCTTTTGGAGGTTCCCCGTCGCCCCTGGCCTTCGCCACCGCACGCCGACGCCCGGCTCCTCCGCGGCCGTGAGCCTCGCGCGCAAGTCATGCGTGTACCGCGCCGTCCCCCGCGCCGAATCGTTGCGCTCTTTCAGCAGATCGCCTGGCGCCCACAGATACCGAATTCGCCGCACTTCCCGCAGATCATCCAGGAATGCCGTCTCCGCGACGCGCCCCATTCGATCACGCCGCGTCCGCACCGCAATCCCGCCTGGCAACCGCCGCTCCGCTTCGAGCCCGGCTCCGTCGCGCACGATCTCCGCACGCCAGCGATCGATGCCCGTCCCGAGCGAGATCCCCGCGAGCTCCCCCGCGGCGTCGCGCAAGAACGCCCCGTCGAACCCTAGCGACGACGAGACCTCCGCGAGCTGCCCGCGCCCGTCGTACCGCCGCTCGACGGTGTGCGCGCCCTGCACCTCGCGCACGACGCGGCCCATCGCGTCGCGCTCGAAGGACACGCGCATCGTGTCGTTCGCGGCCTCGACGAGCATGCCATCTGCGCGATAGGCGAACCGCTCCGCCGTGCCGTCGGCGTAGCGCACGCACGTCACCCGGCCAAGCGCGTCGCGGTCGTAGGTCACGAGCTTGCCGCTCTCCCTGCGCGCCTTCACGACCTGCCCCGCCGCGTCCAGCGTGTACCGGGTCGTTCGTCCCTCGAAGCCACGCTCGGCGACGACACGGCCGCACGGATCGCGGACGAACGCGTGCTCCTCTCCGGCTTCGTTCTCGATCGCCATCATGCGGCCTTCGGTATCGTACCGCATCCGGACGGCCGCCCCATCATCTTCGCGGAGCGCGCGCCAGTGAAACCCCGCGTAGGCAAACTTCACGCGGCGCGCGTGATCCGACACCTCCAGGACGTTGCCCTCCGCGTCGTGGCGGATGCGCGCATGGTTCCCGTCCGGCGACTCGACCTCGACCACGCGTCCGAGCGCGTCCCGACGAACCCTCGTGACCTCGCCCCGCGCATCCCGATGCTCCACGACGCGCCCGAGCTCGTCGTGTACGAGCCGCTCGTCGCCGCCGTTTGGATACCGGATCCCTGCAATGCTCTTCGCTTCGTCGTAGGAGAGCGCAACCTTGCCGCCCATGGGATCGGTAACCTCGCGCAGAAGGCCGCGCGACCATCGATAACGCGTCTGCTCCCCAAGCGGATTGATGGCTGCGCGCATTCGCCCCGCGCCGTCGTATCGATAGCGCCACACACCACCGACCTCGTCCACGACGCGCACCGGGCGATCCCGCTCGTACGACAGCTCCACGCGCGTCCCGTCCGGCCGCACGATGGCCACGACGTTCCCGCGCGCATCGTATTCGCGCTTTTCCTCGCGCCCGAGCGGATCCGTGATGGACGCCTCCTGCCCGCTCTCCGGATCGTAGCCATACTGCGCCACGTTCATCATCGGATTCGTGACGGCGACGACGTTTCCAAGTTCGTCGCGCTGATACATCGTGGCGAAGCCGAGGCTATCCACGACGATCGTCCTCCGGTTCTTCTCGTCGTAGTGGATCACATGATCGTGGATGCCGCCGTCGCCCCAAGTGCGGACGCACTTCGCGAAGTGCCCATTCCCATCGTATTGGAAGTAGAACGAAAGGCCCGCGCGGTCGGTTTCCTTGACGAGCAGGTGCCCCTTGTACGCGTAGGCGTGCGCGTTCCCGAGTGCGTCGACCGCCCTAGCAAGATTGCTCTCCGCGTCAAATTCGTACTTCACGTGCCGGATCAATCCCTCGCGCGGATGCGGCACCTTGATCTCCCGCAGCCTGTCCGCCCCGTCGTATCCGAAGCGCAGCGTTCGCCCGCCGCTATCGATAACCCGCGAGAGGCGACCCTTCCGGTCGTACAGACACTCGATGGCATGCCCGTCCTTCGTGGCGATCCGCGCGAGCCTTGCACGGCCCGAATCGTCTCCATCCGCTGGAGCGAATTCGTGCACGAGCCCGTCGATCCCCTCGATCTCCCATCGGTGCTCGCCGCATGCCTTCAAGGTGAGGCGGTTCGTTGGCTCATACACGCGGTCCCCCGTGCGGATAAGTCGATCGGGCAGGTGGCCGAGCAAAAACTCGATCTCCCGCCCGTCCTCGGCTCGATAGACCGCCTTGCCACGCTCACACCATACCGATTGATCCAGGCTATGCGACCAGCCATACCCGAGCGGCCCCTTACGCCACGAGAGGGACGACGAGTAGACCCGCTCGAAGACGAGGGGGATGGGTCCAGGGAGCGCGAGATCCACGCAATCAGTGAACACGCGGCCCGTGGCCACCTCCACGGGGTGCCCCGTGGCGAAGCAGATCTCGCGCTTGATGCGGTCGCGGAAGCGTAGCGGCGCCGCGTGATCGACGGCCTTGCGGAGCCCTTGGCTGAGCTGCCCCCACGCCGCGCTGCGCTTCTGCATCTGCCGAAACGAACGGAAGAGCTTGCCCCCCGCGCGCACGGCTCTCCCGAGCGCACGCATACCGGCGCGCACGCCCGCCGCGAATGCGATGCCTTTCGCGTCCGGGACCATCGGCCGATTGATGAGCACGGGCGCGCCCTTCGGCACCGCGAGCACCGCGCTCGTTGGCATACGCACTGGCTCGCTGCACGAGAGCGCCACGTCCCCGAGCCGAACGCCGAGGCTCCCGCCGAGCGTGATGCCGAGCGAGCCAAAAATGAGCTCCGCGTTGTTCCCGGGGCTCGGCGGCGGGACGAACGTCACCCCGGGCGCGGGGAGGTGCGGCAGCGTGAGGAAGTTCGTCGCATTCGTACCGGTATTCGTGGCGGGCATGCCATTGATCAGGACGAGCCCCGGGCCGCCTCCCGCCGCCATGCCCACGGCGGCGCAGACCGCGAGGCCGACGGGATCGAAGACGAGCCCCACGAATGGCATCGGCACGGGCGTCGGGATGGGCACGGGTGAGGGAGGCGCCGGGATGCCCACGACGTGCAGATCGAGGCCGATCACGGGATCGAACATCGTGCTAGCAAGCATGGGCCATCACCTCCGGCGTGTCCTTTTCGCTCTCACCCATCGTTTCCATCTCGACGGCGAGCCTCTCCAGGCACTCTGCCGTCTCGGGTCGGTCATGGTTCCGGAAGAGCGCGGCGAGTGCCCGCGCCGCTTCCGGCGCACTCGAAAGGCACCACTCTTCCGGCTCACCGTCGCTCGCGATTTCGATCGCCCTCCAGAATGCTTGCCCCGCATGTGGAAAGTCGCCCTGCGCTGCCACGAGCTGCCCGCACATGCGATATGCCTCGACCGCGAGCATTCGCGCGCCCGAGGCTGCCGCGAGCTGGCCGGCTTCGGCGTACGCCAGGGCGGCCTCCTCGGTCTTCTTCGCCGCGAAGAGCCCCGCGGCGAGCGCGATCTGCGCCTGCGCCGCGAGCTCCGGTGCCTTCTGCGCTTCCGCGTCGACGCGCGCCTCGCGGAAGATCGCCGCCGCGGTGTCCGGCGCATGTCCCTGCATTGCATACCCGCCCATGACGAGCGACATCAGGACCGAGAGCTTCCCGAGCCCCATGCCGCGACACGCCGCGCGCGCCTCCCGCATCTTCGTCACCGCGGCGCCCGCGTCCCCGCCCATCATCGCCGCGCCCGCGCCGAGGACGAGGCGACGTACCTCCTGCATGGGGCCAATGAGCAAGCTGGCGGATGGTACATTGTATTGCTCGGCGAAACTCTGCGCCTGCTCCTTCGTGAGTGGCACGGGCTTGTCGATGCGAGGTGGCGGGCGCTCGTCCGGGCCCGCGCAGCCGGCGAGCTGCATGCCCGCCGCCCCCTCGGGCGCTGACGCAGCGTTCGAGAGCGTCCTCCCGAGCTCCGCGCGCACGGCCTCGCGGGAAACGCGCGCGTCCACGACGAGCGCAAGCTCGCCGAGCTCCGCCGCGAGCGGCCTGCACACGGGCTCCTCGATGTCGACGATCACCCAGCGAACCCGTGCGAGCTCGGGGCGTTCGACGAGCGCCGTCACATCGTCGAGCCATCGCTTGCCGTCGCGCACCCAGAGCGGCGAGAGCACGACGACGAGCCCTGCGAGCGGAGCGTGCAAACACTCGATTGCGGCGGCGAGCTCGAGCCCGAAGGCCCCGAGCGCCGAAGGCGCGCCTTTCGCGCTCGGCATGGCGTCCACGACGACACCCTCGTTTGCAGCGATGAGCCGCGCACGCAGGTCGTCCATGTCGTCGCGCAGCTCCTCGGCACGAATCGCCCACCCGTCGTCGTCGACCTCGACGGGCGCCTCCAGGACGAAGAAAGGCCGGTCGTTTTCGCCGTGATGCTCCATCGCGGCGGTATGTTCCAGCACCGCGAGCCGCAGCGGTTCGTTGGTGACGACGTGCACGAGCCGCATTTCGGACTCGGCGACGAACGTCTGCATGGCCTCCGCCACGCGCACGAGCGGATCGGTGATTGCGTCCATCATGGCAGCCCCCTCAATTCAACGCGACGACGCTGCCCGCCACGTTCACCGCGCCGCCCCCGATGTTCACTTTGCCGCCCGACGCGGAGACGCCGCCGCCGTCAGCCTTCACCGCGCCCCCCGGACCCGCGAGGGAGGCCAACGCCTCGCCCGCCACGGTGGCGGCGGGCGCCGCGAGCGTCGCTTCGCCCGGGCTCGAAACGAGCGCGTTACCGTCGAGGAGCAGCTCGCTCCCCCCCGTCGACGTCACCCGTGCGTTGCCGTCGAGGAGCAGCTCGCTCCCCGCTGCCGACTTCACGAAGGCATTGCCATCGAGCAGGACCTCTGCGCCGCCCGTCGCCTTCGCGTGCGCGTTCGCGTCGAGCAGCACGCGCGAGCCTGCCGCCGATTGCACGAGCGCGTTCGGATCGAGCACGATCGTCGCCCCGCCGCCGGCCGTAATCGTGATCTTGCCGGGCTCGACCGTGATCGAGCTCCCGCCGCATTCAAGCTTGATCGCGTTCGGCGCCTGGACACGGACCGTGTCCGACGCGTCGAGTTCGTACTTCCCGCGCACCGTCACCGCGCCTCCACGCACGGCTCCCGGCTTGGGCTCGTCCCCGTCGATGATGACGCGTTGGTTGCCCCGCACGTGCACGTGTCGGCTGCCATCGACGGTGAGGCCCTGGTTTCCGCGCACGTGCTCCGCGTCGTCCCCGTCCACCGTTTGCATCCGCTTCCCATGCACAACGGCGGAGCGGTCGTGCTCGACCACCTCGTTGTAATCGCGCTGCGCGTGGAGGTAGAGCTCCTCCGCGCCCGTGGCGTCGTCGAAGCGGATCTCGTTATGTCCGTCTCCGCCGAACGACTTCGTGCGGATCCCGCTCCGCGTTTTCTGCTGCGGAAGCGCGTAGGGTGGTACGTTCGCGGCGTGGTACAGGCTCCCGATGACGAAGGGCCGATCGGGGTCGCCCTCCAGGAACGCCACGACGACCTCGTGCCCCACGCGCGGCAAGAACTGCGCGCCCCAACCCGCGCCGGCTGAGGCTTGCATCACGCGAAGCCAGCACGAGCTGCGCTCGTCGTTCTTTCCCTGGCGATCCCAATGAAATTGCACCTTGACGCGCCCGTAGGCGTCCGTGTGCAGCTCCTCCTTGCCGGGCCCCACGACAACCGCTGTCTGCGGGCCCGAAATCACGGGCCGGGGTGTCGTGCGAGTCGGACGAACCCTCACGTCCGCGCCCACGACCTCGAAGCGATTTTCGTAGGATGATACCCCATCGGCAAGGATGGCATCCGGGATCGGCGCGGTGCCCTGATGCTCGACCCGCATGACCAGATAAGCCCCATTCATGCGATCGTCGGGGTGGTCCATGAGCAGGAGCGTCTTCCCCGGAACGACCCGGCACGAATCGCTCTCCCCGGCCCCGCTCCGCGCCCGGGTCCGCAGCTCCTCGAGCTGCATGGCCGCGAGCTCTGCGCCGCGCTCCGGCGTCTCGTAGCGCCCCGGATACTCGTATACCTCCAGCTCCGCTTCTTCGTCGGCCTTCTTGGCGGTTTCGAGCGATAGCGCTGGCTTCCTGAACTCGTAATCCCGCAGCGTGACCTTGCCGGAACGTACCCGCTCTGCCCACGCGAACCTGGAGACGTGCTCCCCATGCGCCATGGCACCGAGCGGTGCACGGAAGGCGAGAGTTCCGCCGGAGATCGGCGCATGCGCTGTGGGCCCGTCAGCCATCACGAGGACGCTGTCATCGTCAAAGAAGTAATGGATCCCCTCCTCTTCGAGGAGCCGGGAGACGAAGGCCCAATCGGTCTCTCGATACTGGACACAATAATCCCGCCGCATTCGATCCTTCCCGAGTGCGAAGCGGAAGCTACCCCTGCGAACTCCAGCGGATTCGAGCACGGCAGCAACGATCTCGGGTGCCGACCGCTCCTGAAAGATGCGGTTGTCCCTGCGATGAAGAAGTCGCGTGACCTCTGGGACGAGCACGGCCCGGTACGCGGTGCCCGTCTTTCCGTCGTCGAGCTGCACGAACTCGGCGATCATGCCGCGAACCGTCCGCGTGCTCTCGCCCGTATCGAACGTGAGAGTAGCCGTTCGGCCTGCATGATCCGCCATAGCTGCGTGAACCGTCTGCGCGATGGCCACCGGATTGATCGGCAGGGATCCGACGCCCAGCTTGTCGAGCAACCCACCGACGATTCCCTGCAGCGGAAAGCTGCGAACAACGTTAATTTCAAATCGGAAAAGCTCCGACAGACCTTCTGAGCCGGTGAGCCGAACGCCACGCAATAGCTCACCAGCCCCCTCGATCGAAAGGAGGATATTCATTGCCCTGACCCCTACGTACAGGTTCTCCGGAGATACGGAGAGCCTGGATAGGCGGCAGGTTGTCCGACCGACATGCTGACCGTCAAGAATAGAAGTGCGAAGCATGCTTCGCGTAGGACATTGTGCGTCCCACGGCCTTAGATGCGCAAGAATTGGACCGTGGCATGGATTACCACGTGTCGGGTTTCTGGCGTCGACAGTGCAGCGGAACGAATCCTACTTTACGAAGGTATCTTACATTAGGTTCGACGGAGCGAGCCGCGCAGATTTTCGGTTACCGTTCTCCTGCTGCGGGCAAGAAGCGAGTGTGGGGAAGAAACTGAACCAACCCGATCCTCTCGCCGAGCTCCTCGCCCTTCGTCCGGATCTCGTCCAACGCTTCGCGCGTCTCCGCTGCGGGCGCGCCGACGCCGAGGATCTGGCGCAAAGCACGTTGATCCGCGGCGTCCGCAGCCTCCACACCTACCGGTCCGAGGGCGAGCTCCGGCGCTGGGCGATGGGCGTCGCGAACAACGTGTATCGGCGTCATCGGCGGACGGTGCGTCGTCGAAGCAAGTTGATCGTGACGGAGCCAGAGGCCGCAGTGGAAGCGTTTGCCCCCGGCCCCGCGCCCGACGTGAGCGCGCAGCTCGGCGAGGCGCGGCAACGCCTCTACGCCGCGGTCGACGCGATGCCCGACGTCTTGTTCGAGGTGTTCTTCCTCGTCTACCTCGAAGAGTACACGCTCGAGGAAGCGCGCAAGGAACTCAGGATCTCGAAGAACGCGGTGAAGATGCGCGCGCTCCGCGTGCGCCGATACCTTCGCAGAGAGATGCGCGACTTCCGCGACGCGTACTACAGCGTCGTGCCCCCGATGCCGCCGAGCGGGCCGCTTACCCTTGTCGTGCAGAGGTGCGCGCCCATGCTTGGTCACGTGGCGAGCGTGATCATGGCGGCCCTGCTCCTGCTGCCGTCTCCGCGCGATGAAGCGCCCAAGGCCGCGTACTTCGGCGTCGCGCGTGAAGCCCACGCGAGCGCAGCGAAGCTCTCGGCCGCGAGCGAGGCCGCCCTCGACGAACCCACGATCGAGCCTCCGGAAGCCACGCTCGCGAACGAACCAACCCCCGAGCCTCAGCCGCGGTCAAACCCACCGCCGGAGCAGCACGTCGAGGCGGACGTGGACATCCCGGAAGGGCTTCTCGTCGACATGCCGTAGCTGCTTCTCGCCCGACGCGGGATGCCGTATCCGTAAGGCGTGCGCGCGCGTCTCGCCCTGATCATGCTCGTCGTCTGCTCTGCGTCGCCCGCGCGGGCCCAGGACTCGCACACGCTCTCTCCCGAGGCGATCGACGAAGCCGCGCAGGAGAGCGAGTTCGCCGCGCTCGTCGCGAAGGGGGATCGCGAGCGGGCGGCGGGACGTTTGTCCGAGGCCGCGACGTCCTACGCTGCGGCGATGAGGGTGCGGCGCGATCCGGTCGTCGGGGGGCGGCTGGGCATGCTGATGGTTCGCGATAGGCCGGCGCAGGCAGCTGAGCTCCTGCACGACGCGTTGAAGCGCGCGAACACGACGGGCGTAGAGCGGCAGGCGTTCTTCAACGCGTACGAGGCCGTGCGCGCACGGGGCGCTTGGGTGGACGTCGTGATCTCCCATGCCGGCGCCCGGGTCACGCTGGACGGGGATCCGAGGAACAGGGCGGGGCTGTCTGCGTTCTCGATGTTCGTGCTCACGGGAGAGCACGAACTGCGCGCGGGTCTGGATGGGTACATCGACGACGCGCGGATGTTCCGCGTCGTCCCGCGGAAGGACCTCCGGATCGAGCTGACGTTGAAGCCGCGTCCGCTGTTCGATGACGAGCGCGAGTTGCAGCTCCTGACGCGCGAGAAGGGTGCGCCGTCGGTAGAGACGTTGAGCGATCTCGGGCATGCGTCCGCGTCCGACACGCCGACGTTCACGAAGCAGGAGGACCCGTTCGGGTACGAGGACCCGAAGCCGGCGGAGAGGCCCGCGGAGAAGCGCTGGTCGGTTGGAGGTGGGCCGGTCGTCGTGCTCGGGGTGGCGTCGTGGATGCCGGCCGTGGGCGTCGTGGCGGGAGGAAGCTTCCGGCCAAACGAGTACGTGTCGCTCGGGCTCGAGGGGCGCGCGGCGTGGCTGACGACGGGGGTAGGCGGAGAGCCGATCAGCGCGATGACGGCGGGCGGGATCGCGAGCGTGTGCGGGTACTACCGCTGGGCCTTCGGGTGCGCGATCGGGCATCTCGGCATAATCACGATCGAACCTTCCAGCGATGCGTTTACGAATCGGGCAACCACGTTCTTCAAGCCTGGCATCGGCGCTCGCCTCGGTGCGAGGTTTGTCCTCGGCCACTCCTTTGCTGTACTAGGCGGGGTGGAGGTGGTAGGTTTGTCCAGTGGCGTCCGGGTCGGGGTGGGCGAGAGGATCATCGCGGAGACTCCGCCGCTGCTGACAGGCTCGTCGATCATGGGATCGTGGGAGTTCTGAGCATGCGAACTGCACGTCAACTCGTCGTGGCTCTCGTCGTGGTTGCATCGTCTAGCGGATGCGGCGTGCCGCCCGAATCCACGTGGCTCGACTGCGATCCGAACGCGCGCGTCCCCAGCGAAGAGTGCCTCGCCCAAGCCGATGCAGGTGCGGACGCGAGCAGCGCGAACGACGCGAACGATGAACCGCCGGAGCCCAAGCCCCAAGCCGCCACGTGCCCCGGCCGCTGCGTCCCCGAGCCGAGCAGCGAGTCGGCCGGCGACTGGCCGCGCACGCCGATGCTCCTCTGGCTCGGCCCCCGCGAGCTCGCGCCCGCGAGTTGCGACGAGGCGCGCAAGCTGAGCGGCTACGGCGATGATGTGGAGTTCTTCGAGAAGTACCGACGCTTCGCGTACCTCGAAGCGCCGCCCGCGGCTTGTGAGTGCACGTGCCCGGCCTCCGAAGGTTCGTGCACCAAGCTTCCTGGGACGATCGAAGTCCGCGCCGGCACCTGCGCCGAGAACGGAGCGCCTGCGCTCCCTTTCGGCGGACCCGTCGGCTGGGACGGCTCGTGCACGAGCGCGAACGCCCTGCCGGCGGGGGCTGATTGTGGCGGCGAGCCTTGCGCGCAGTCCGTCTACGCCTCGCCTCTCCCAGGCCCGACTAGCGAGGCGTGCCCGTCGATCACAAAGCCGGCCACGTTCACCAAGACGACCGAGTGGCTCTGGACGGGCCTCGCCTGCGAGGCGAAGGAGCGCGAGGGCACGTGCGATCCGACCACGTGGCGATGCATGTACGATCTGCCGTACCCGTGGCTCCAGTGCGTCGCGCTCAGGGGAAAACACGACAAGTGCCCTGGCAACTACGACCGGTACGAGCCCATCCACCTCTACGGGGAGCTGCCGGTGGACACGCGTGGCTGCACGGCGTGCGAGTGCGGCGGTAACCCGGTCGGGAGCGCGTGTCTCGCCTCGCTGCGGCTCTACGACGATGCGGCGTATTCGTCTCAGTTCTCCGAGGCCCCCATCTCCTCGGCCGTCGAGCAGTGCACGAACGTCTCCCTGCCGGGCCGCGCGCTCGGGGGCAAGGCGATCACGGACCTCGCGTACGTTCCTGGCCTTTGCCTCGCGACGGGCGGCGAGCCCACGGGCGCGGCCTCGGAAGACCCGACCGACGCCGTGACGTTCTGCTGCCTCGCGCCGTTCGAGTTCGCCGAGTAAAAAATCCGGTTACCGTTTGCCGCGTCCGGGCAAGAGCGTAGGTGAGGGGGCGATGTGACACGTCGCTCTCGGCGGCCTCGCGTGGTTGACCCCTACGGCGAGCCCGCGGCGTGCGGCGCAGCGCGTCGCCCCCTCCTGCCCGAGCCGAACGCGGTCCTCCTGGCCTCGTAAACGAAAAGGCGCCGCGTTCGGCGTCGGGCGGATTCTCTGCAAAACGGCCCGCAGAAGGGGGCGATGGGTGGATGGTTCTCTGGGCGAGCTGCCCCATCGCCCTCTTCTGGGGGCCGTTTGTCGCCGATCCGAGGCGGCTGCGCCGCGCGGCGTTTCCCCGTACGCGCACGCTCTACGCGACGCAGCCGCCTCGGGTCGGTGACTTCCTGGAGGTAAACGATGAGCGCCGCACCGCACTTGGACGACGACGACGCCGCGACCACCGTCATGGACCGATCGGCCTTGCCCCCCGCGAGCGGTACACGCGTGTCCGTCGCGCATTCCGAGCCACCTCGGGACACTGTCGTGGATCCGCTGTCGCCGTGGCGTCGGGCCGGAGCCGCGCTGGGGGCTGCATTCCGCATCTTTGCCCAGCGATTCCGGAGAAGTCGCCTCTCGGATCGCCTACCTCCGCTTCCTCCCCAGCGATCCACGCGAGCGACGTACGTCTCGGTAGGCGTCGTGCCCCATGACGAGCGCGGTGAGCAGGTGCTCCTC
Source organism: Polyangium sorediatum (assembly GCF_029946465.1). Classification (NCBI taxonomy): domain Bacteria; kingdom Pseudomonadati; phylum Myxococcota; order Polyangiales; family Polyangiaceae; genus Polyangium; species Polyangium sorediatum. Next base: position 25,593 of record NZ_JARZHI010000049.1, on the reverse strand, counting down.
GACATCATGCGCGCGGCGCGGCCGTACCAGGATGCCGCGGTCTACGTGGCGAACTACGCGATCGCTCTCCGGAAGCTCGGGGACGACGCGCATGCCGAGGGCATCGTCCATTTCGCCCTGTCGCGAATGCGGCCGGATAACGACGGGTGCGTCTCCATCGCACGTTTACGTGATCGGCTCTCTGACCTGTCGTACTCGGGGACGCTCGCGCCAGCGCTGACGCGGCTTTCGGCGGCTGGGATCGTCACGCTCATGGCCACCGAGGACGGAGCCGCGCCGCGCGTCCGACTGCGTATCCCGCTGTGACCTGAAGCGCGAGAAGCGGAAGCATGCGTGGTCTTGGCACACCTACTGGATTACCGCATTTAATCATGACGACCCGCGCTGAAAAGGCTGCTTTGGTCGTACTCTTGCGACGCATCGGAGCTGCCATGCGCGGCATGGCTGACGACTTCGACGCCATTGCATCCTTACTGGCCGGTCAAGCATCTCCTCCGGCGCGCGTTACCCCGAGACCAGCGAAGCCGCAAGCTCGCTATGTGGATGCACCCGATCTCACGGATGACGATCATCGGCGCGCCAGTAAGAGCCTACGCAGGATTGGAATGCACCCGCGCGACGACGGAAAGAGCAAAGGATGATCATCCCGAGTCCCACGGCGACGCACCCGACGCGGCGGAGGCGCAACACGGGGACGATCGAGAGGTTTTCCGATGGCACGTTCCGCCCGCGACTTCCAGGTGCCGGCAAGCGCCTGGAACCCTGCTCGACGTACGATGAAGCTCGCAGGCTACTCGATGCCGCGATCAATGCCATCGCCGTCGGCGACGTCATCGACTCACGCGCCTGCACACTCCGCGCGTGGGGGCGTAGGTGGCTCGATGAGCGCGAGATCGCCGGCTACAGGAGCATCGGGACCGATCGTAGCCGCTGGCGCACGTGGATCGAGGAGGCCCCCTTCGCCGACTGGCCGCTCTCCGCGATCCGTGCTCGGGATGTGCGCCAGTGGGTCAAAGGGCTCATTAGCTCCGAGGCCCATCCAGGGAATGGACACCTGGAAGCACGCGGGAAGCTCAGCCGAAACACGGCGCAGAACATATTGAACCTACTTCGATGCGCGCTGGAAGCGCCAATCGAGGCCGAATTGCTGACCTCGAATCCAGCTCGTCTGGTCCGGCTGCCGAAGGCGGCCGGCGTGACCCACGAGCCGTGGACCTATCTCACTCCGGATGAGCAGCAGGCACTCCTTGAATGCAATACGATAGACATCGAGCTCCGATGCTTATTTGCATTTGCCATCGGCACAGGCGCGCGGCAAGGGGAGCTTTGGAACGTTCGGTTCCGTGATGTCGATTTGCAACGTGGATTCGTCACGTTCCGGTTTGGATCGGCTGGTAAGCCACGGAAGAATGGGAAGCCGTTGACGGTTCCGCTGTTGCCGCTCGCTCGATGGGCCTTGTCGAAGTGGTTGCCGCTGCTGGCGAGGCATAAGAACCCGCACGGGTTATTGTGGCCGACGATTCGTGGCGAGAGAAGACCAAGGGGGAAGGCCCCGCGCGGAATGCGTGACGCCTTCGAGACGGCGGGATTGGGGCCAGACAACCGTCACGATGGGCGGGCTGTCCGATTTCACGATCTGCGTCACACATGTGCGTCTTCATTGGTGGCTGGATGGTGGGGCGAGCCGTGGACGCTCGAGCAAGTCGGCGCGCAGCTCGGTCACATGTCGCGTGACGCGACGGAGCGATATGCTCACCTGTCGCCTGGTGCGTTGCTCGAGCCGGCAGAACGGCTGAAGCTGAAGATCCGCGGTTAGGTGAATGCACGCAGATCAAAAAGGCTGCAGCTCCCGATGCCCTGTGAGGAATGAAATATGGCAACCGAACCTGGAACCATGGAAACCGAGCTTGTGCTTGCGAGTGATGGATCGATATACGTCCACTTCGAGGAGGCGCCGCCCGCGGGCCGGCGCGTGTTCACCGGCTACGCGCTGACCGGCGAGGAACGCGCGCAGCACGGCACGCGGGGCTTGCTCCGCTGGGCCTGCCTCCAACTCCTCGCTCTCGGGAGCGATGGCAGCATCTACGTCCAAGAGGGTGCGCTCGATCCCGAAGGGCGCAAAGAGTTCAGGGGTTACGCCCTGACCGCCAAGGAAGCCGAACGCGTCGTCCGGGAGATCCACCGAACGGCGTTCAACGTCACCATAGCGGCGCTGGCGAAGTGAGTAAATTCACGGTTGAACTGCGGCCGTACGGCGAGAGCTGGGATGTCTTTGCCGAAGGCCAGCGCATCGGCCACGTGCGAGCGCGCGCGAAGGACGGATTGCTCCTCGTGTTCTGCTTCGGGCGTCGGATCGGGCACGTGCGGGGCAATGAGAAGTTCATGGGGTTCGGCCGATACGTGCTGTACCCCTTCGCGCCCGTTCCAACTTGGCAAGAGGCTGTCGCGCTGATCTTCGACGAGTACCGGCGGCTTGTCGTAAATTTGGGCGAGGAGCCGAATCCGGAACTGGCGCGGCGCTATGCCGAGGGCGAGAGGTGATTACGTCGCGGGCTCGTGCGTCATGCGCGCTTCGAGTTCTTTCCGAAGCTTCCGGCGTTCGCCCTTCGGCAATTTGCGAGCGAGATCCGCGATACGGTCCAGCTCGTCGTCAGCCGGGAAGGTAATGACGTACAACGAAGGTACACCGAGCGCGCGTGCGATGCGCTCGATGGTCTCGATGGTGATCGCCGCAAGACCTTGCTCGACGCTCGAAAGGTGACCTTTCGACATCGGGGCGGCCTCGGCGAGATCCTGCAAGGACATGCCGCGCTCGGCTCGCAGTTCGCGGAGACGAGCGCCAACTTTCAGGCAGAGCGGCTTGGGTTCGGTTCGTCGGGGCACAGTTCCTCCTACTCGCGCGTGAGTGGTCCAAGGTCCCTATCACAGAAACCGCGCGGAGACAAACCCCCCCGACAAACAAAGAGCAGATCGCGGGCCCAGTCGGGGTGGCCTCCTCGAATGGTCACCCCAGCCGGTCGAACGCCGAAGGGTCAGGCCAGCACCTGACAAACCCTCGCCCACGTGCCATCCCGGTTCCATGTGGCCGGCCGTAGCCCCCTTGACCGTCGAGCCGACTCATAGTCGGGGGAAGATCACTCCACGCCTGCAGCATCGACAGCGCGTGCGCGACATTTCGTCGGAATGCCGCGGGCGCGCGGTTCAGGGAAACCTCGATGATTTCGCTGTCGGTCACTTTCCGGAACGACGACCGCGGTCATAGTGACCCCGCAGATACCTCGGGATCCCTACGCCGGGCCGATGGTGCCGCGGCAGCACCCGGATCGGCTTCCCGCACCCGCAAGCACACACGTGCTGCTGGTCCGTCGCGTTCTCAGCTTCCGCCCAGGCTGTAGAGACATCCGGCTGATGCCACCGGATGAACCGGGGGATCCCCACGCAATGGTGCCACGGCTTCACCTCGATCCGGCCCCCGCACCCACAGGCGCACACGTGCTCCTTCGCGCTTTCAGCCTTCGCCCACGCCTCCGCGGCACCTGCGGGTGTTGGCCTCGTTGGTAAAACTACCATTCCTTCTAAAAGTAGAGGCGGTGCCACCGTTTGGTGAAAGGTTAACATTGCCGAGGGAGCGGGGAATACGGCGGGACATAAACGGCAGCGTTATCAGACGGCCCTCGGCTCCGCCCGTGAGGTGCTGGCCTGCGTTCAGGTCGCCCAGGCCATGCGTTACATCGGTCCGGTCCATGCCAAGGTCCTCGACCGCATGGATCACGTCATCGCCACCCTCGGCCGCCTCGTCTACCGCCGCGCTTCCTGAAGGAGAATCCTTCTGGCCCCTCTCCCAGGACGGGAGAGGGGTCGGGGGTGAAGGAATTTCAGCGCAGGATCACGGCCCCCATTCCAACGCCCTCGCGCCATTCAGGTCGGATCGTAGGGTCTCCCGCGACGAACCAATCCGACCTTTTGCGATTGTCTTCAACCGCAATTCATGCGACAAGCAAGCGACGCCAGCCGGTGCAACCAACACCGACCGGCGTCTGACCCACAACCCCGCAGTCCCGGAGCCATGAGCTAATGGTCACGATACTCGTCCATCCGCCGCCGGCAAACTTCTCGGCATCGCACGCCTTGCTCGGCCGCCTTTACCTCGAACACCGCGCGTTCCTGCGCCGCCTTCTTCTCGGTCAGTCCGTCCCTCCCCGCGACGTGGAGGATGTCCTGCAAGATATTTTCGTCACGGTCTGGCGTCGCCTTTCGTGCCTGGTCACGCCGGAGCAGGCTCGCCCGTGGCTTTGGGTGATCGGGCTCAACCATGCGCGCAATTACCGAAAGCGCCTTCGCAACGAGCGTGAGGTGCTCGTTGGTTTCGCGGAGGATCTACCCGAGCAGGAGGACGGGACGTCGCCGGAGACGCTTTTGCAGGCGACGTACGGCATGTTCCGGCTGAAGCGCTTTTTGGGGAAGCTCAGCGCCCGTCTGCGGTCCGCGGTGATTCCGTACCTGGAGGGGCGCCCGATCACCGAAATCGCCGCATCGCTCGGCATCAAGGTGAAGACGGCTCACAGTCGCCTGCATCTCGCGCGTAAGCATCTGGAGACGCTCGCGCTCGCGTGATCCGCCCCCGCCCCCGCCTCCGCCCCCGCCCCCGCCTCCGCCCCCGCCTCCGCCTCCGCTACCGCTTCCGGCTCCCATCATCGCCAGATTCCCGCGCTGCGGTTCTGCGGGTCGGTTCAAGCGCGGGTACGACTCCATCAAAGCACTCAATCCGAACGGCATCGTGCCACTCGGGCCGCTCGATCCGTTCGGCCTCGAGGCGGAGGCTGCACGCTCGCGAGCGTGACCTTTCGACGCGCGACGAACCTCGCGCGTCACACTCGGCCGATGGACCCCGAGGTGCGCAGCTCGCCGAGGAGCTCGCGCGGTGTCACTCCTGCAATGGAGCGAAACTCGGCAATCAGATGCGCTTGATCATAATAGCCGGCTCCGGCGGCAATGCCGGCCCAACCGGCCGGGCGGCTCTCCCGCGCGGCGCGCAGGGCGCGGTGAAAGCGCGTGAGCTTGGCGTAAGCCTTGGGCCCGACACCGAGTGTCTCCTGAAAGAGGCGGCGAAGGTGACGCTCGCTCACCCCGAGCTCGTCGGCGACGGCGCTCACGCTGCTCGCACTTCGCGTGGCGAGGCGCTTCGCGGCTTCCAGGGCGAGCGAGGTGTGGGCGCGGACCGCCTGGGCGGGTGCGGACCGCGCGACGATGGCACTCTCCAGAATGGCGGCCGCGGCGACCGTGTCTCGTGCCCCGGCGAGGCGCTCGTAGAGGTGCTCGGTGTCGGCTTTGCCCCAGAGGTCTTCGAGGGCGACGATTCGTCCGGTCAATTCCGGAGCCGACACGCCGAGCACGCGCTCGCTCGCGCCCAGCCGAAGGCGCGCCATCACGCTGCGCTGCCCGCGCCGAAGCATCTTGCGACGCGCGCTCTGCCCCACGCCCATCGCGTGCGCATCCAAACCGCCACGAGCCGACACCCCGAAGCGCGCGACGATCTGAAGCTCGGCATAGGGGAGCGCGACGCGCTGTCCATCTCGGTCGCACTCGAGGACCGAGAGCTCGGCCACCGGGGACCCGCTCGACGGGAGCGACGCCCGCGCGACACGAGGTTCTTGAACGATGGGCGAGTGCACGAGCTATTTCATGCTACGCGCGCGAGGCGCACGCAAGCTCGGCGAGGTGCTTGTCCGTTTCTTCCAATCGGCCCAAACACGCGGGGACTACGGTCCGGGGCATGAAGATCCTCGTCACCGGTGCCACCGGCAAGGTCGGAAGTCGCCTCTCCAAACGGCTCGCTCAGCGCGGCCATCACGTGCGTGCCCTCGTTCGCGACGAAGCGCGCGCAAAAGACCTGCGCGAAGCCCACATCGAGCTCGCGCTGGGCGATCTGCTCGAGCCGAGCTCCCTCTCCGCAGCGGTGCGCGGGGTCGACGCGGTCGTGCATTGTGCAGCCTTCTTTCGTGGCGCGACGCCGGAGCAGGCGCACGCGGTCAACGACCTCGGCACGCAGCACCTCGCCCACGCGGTCCGCGAAGCCTCGGTGAAGCGCTTCGTCTTCACGAGCACCGGACTCGTCTACGGGCCCAGCGCGGTTCGTGGACGCCTCTCGCACGAAGACGACTCCTGCTACCCGATCGAGAGTTATCCCAAGAGCAAGCTCGCCGCCGAGCGCTTCCTGCTCGCGCTCGAAGGCCTCGACGTGCGCGTCCTTCGATTGCCGTTCGTCTACGGCGACGGAGATCCGCACATCGCCGACGTGGTGCCGTTCATGCGAACGTTCCCCCCCACGCAACGGATGTCGATTGGCCATCATCTCGACGTGGCCCAGGCCGTCGCGCGTTTGCTCGACGCGCCATCCCCTTCCCATCGCGTGTACAACCTGGTGGACGACGAGTCTCCCAATCTCGCCACGCTGTTCGCTTCGGTGGGCGAGCCTCCCCCGGACGGCTCCACCCCCGAGCGTGCGAGGGCCTTCGAGGCCGTCATGGATGGAAAGCGGATCCGCGAAGATCTCGGCTTCTCACCCGAGGTGCCGCGGCTCGGGGATGCCGTGGCGAGGGGGATTGCATAGTTTGGTAGCCGCCCCTCGCATCACACGAGTCCACCGAAGGCGGCGCATCAGGGCTGCTCTCGCCGGTGCGCTTTCGGGAAGGGCAGCGAGGGTTGCCCGAGGGGCACACGCTTACGCATTGGTGGTCCACGCGCCGGGAGCCCTGCACGGGCGAATCCTTCGCGAATTGCATCCGGTATGAGCGCGACATTTCGCCACCGCATCGTGCCCGCGCACTTCGGGCTCCGCCATGGCGGCCGCCACACCTGGCAAGGCCCATGGCCCATCCGGCACTCGACCTTCCCCCTTCCTCAACAGCGGTACACAAACAGATCCCTCTTGCCGCCCCCCGCCCCCGCCCCCGCCCCCGCCTCCGCCCCCGCCTCCGCCTCCGCCTCCGCCTCCGCCTCCGCCTCCGCCTCCGCCTCCGCCTCCGCCTCCGCCTCCGCCCCCTCGCCCGCTTCCTGCCTCGACGCACCACTTCCTACCGCTCCCGCACCTGCTTCCGGTACACTCGCCCTCCATGGTGGCCCCCTCCCCGCAGCCCGCCGTCGAGGCCGCGATTTGGCTCGCCTTCGCCCCTGGCGGCGGCCACTTCACCGCCGTCGCCGTCGGCCCCCACCACCTCCTCACGGTCGCCCGCGTCTCCGAAAGCGCCCCCCACGTAAAACTCCTCCGCGCCGGGGAACAGGTCCGCACCGCCGAAGTCGTGCAGGTCCTCCCGACCGAAGAAGGCGACCTCGCCGTCCTTCGTTGCGCCGAGGAACTCCCGCACGTCCTCCGGCTCATGCCTGCGGACGAGTTCTCCGACTTCGACCTCGACACCCCCGTCACGCTCGTCGGCTTCCGCGACAGCGTCGAGAACGCCCTCGCCAAGCGCGCCGTCGTCCTGCACTGGAGCAGCGTCTCCCTCATCGCCGGCGAGCCCGAGGAGCCTGCGCCGCGCAAGTCCCAGCCCGACACCCTCCCGCCCCTCCCTCGCCTCCTCCAGGTCGTCCACGAGAACGAGGCGGGCGGGCCCATCCTCGACAGCCGCCAGCGCCTCGTCGGCATCGCTGCGCGCCTCGACGGCGAGGGCGGCGTCGAGGGCCTCGTCACCACGATCGACCGCTTCTACGAGCGCAACCGCAAGTGGAAGATCCCGCTGGGTCCGCCGGCTCCGCGCGTCGCCAAGGCGCCGACCATGGCGCAGTCCCTCGCCCTCATGCACCTCGTCGCGGCCCAGCACGAGGAGCACGAGGGATCGAATCCTGCGGCGCTCGTCGAGCACTACCGCGCCGCCCTCCGCCTCGACGCCTCCTCCGGCGCCGCGCACCTCGGCCTCGCTTGCGCCAAGAGCGTCGCTGGCGAGCTCGACGAGGACGTCTTCCACAGCATCGGCCGCGCCTGCGAGCTCCTCCCGGCCTCCGAGTGGTCGTCCGAGTGCGCCGATGCTCGCCTCGCGAACCTCCTCCGCTCCTCCAAGCACCTGCACGGCGTCGTCATGGCCCTGCGCGCCGACCTCAAGAAGGGCCGCTCGCTCGCCGAGTGGGCTGCCCTCGGCCGCGCCGTCGCCGACCTCGTCCATTCGCCCGACGCCGAGGAGAGCGGCCGCCCGCGCCCACCCGAGAAGGCCGCGGGTCGCCTCCTCCTTTGGGCCGGGCAGCCTCGCAGCGTCATCTCCATCCCCTCGCGCGAGCAGCCCGACATCCTCCGCGCGGCCGCCTTCCTCCTCGTCGACCACGCCGAGCAGGCCCTCTTCTGGCTCGACGATCCGCAGGAGGACGAGGAGGTCGAGTCGAGCCGCATGGAGACCACCCAGCAGCTCGTCCTTGCGCTTCGCTGGATCGCCCGCTGCCGCGAGGGCACGTACGACGGCCTCCTCTCGCGCGAGGTCGCCGAGAAACACGGCGCCCTCCTCGGCAAGCTCATGCCCGGCGGCGACGTCTTTTCGTGGCACGCCCACGCCCTCGCCAAGGCGCATCACGGCGAGGTCGAGAGCGGCATGGAGGACCTCGACCGCGCCATGCGCCTCCTCTCGCCCATGGCCTTGCCGGGCCGCTGGTCGCGCGAGTTCCCCGGCTTGCTCCCCACGCCCGCGCAGCTCGCCGCTGCGTTCGGCCGTGTCGTGCTCGAACAAGGCAAGGCCGAGCGCGCCCGCAAGGTGCTCGAAAAGCTGCCCATGCCCGCCTCGGACGACGCCCACGCCGCCGAGCTTGCGAGCGTCGAGAAGAAGCTCCGTGGGCTCGCCGGCGTCGGCACCGACGTCGAGGTCTCGCCCGACCGCGCCCTCCTCAAGGCCAGCCGCGAGGATCCACGCGCCGTCCGCCTCGCCCGCGTGCTCGCGTTCTTCGCCGAGGCCGACGTCCCGCGCGAGCGCCTCGGCGACCTCAGCGACGCGCTGCCCGTCCTGCTCAAGCTCGGCTTCTTGCGCGACGAGGCCGACGTCGTCTCGTACGACGCCACGTTCCGGACGCGCGTGCGCGACCTCCTCACGCCCGATCAACGCACGGCGGCCCTGCACGAGGCGCTCGACCTCTTGCTCATGGCCTACCTCGACGCGAACGCGCGCGAGCGCACCGAGCTCTGGCCGCACATCCAGGAGACCACGAAGACCGCCATGGAGCACGAGGTCGAGCTCGTCCCCGCGGCGGAGATCCTCGCCCGCGTCGGCAACCAGCGCGCGCGCGAGCTCTCGTATGCCGAGGCGCGTGATCTGCTCGAAAAGGCCCACGACCTCGGCAGCCGCGGCGCCGCGCCGGCCGATCTCTGCGCCGAGATCGACATGGATCTCGGCTGGGTCGAGGTCCTCTCCGGCACGACGCCGCGCTCCCAGGAGCGCCTCGAACGGGCATTGAACTTTTACAACGAAATGGCCATGACCTCGACGGGCGCGACCCCGCACCGGCGAATGGCGCGCATCCATTACAGCCTCGCGCGACTCGCTGTGAGCAAGAGTGATCGCGACGCGGCGTACATGAACGCGTGCCGCGCGCTGGAGGAGGCCGAGCGCGGCTTCGAGCCGGGCACGCGCAAGGCCGTGCAGATCTACACGAGCCTCGCGCACCTCTTCATCGACCTCGGTGATCACCTGCGCGCGCGCAAAGCCACGGCGCGAATCTCCCCGCGCGAGCGCGAGACCCGGACCGATCTCGCGTTCGATTCCTGATTCGTTCACGCCCGGAACGCTTGTGGCCGCGCAGCGGGTGCGTTTACCATCCGAGCCGCCATGAATTTCGAGGCGCTCGTCGAGAACATCAGTTGGGCGAGCGTCGATGGCGAGACGATGATGGACCGCCACGGCCGTGACGTCGCCGTCGTCGTCGCCAAAGTGGCCTACAAGGTGAGCCGCGAGGGCGCGGCGAGGCTCGCGCTCGCGCCCGTGCGGCGCGTGGACGAGGGGGACGGCGGCGGGGGCGTGCGTTTTCCCGCGGATCTCGTGGCCGACGAGAAGCCCGGCACGGACGTCGGGCTCGTGGGCCTCGCGTATCCGCCCCCGCGCGCGGCCGGAATCAAGGGGCGCGTTTATGCGTGGCTCCAGGTCGGCACGCTGCGCAAGGTCGTCGTCGTGCACGGGCCGCGCGTGTACGTGAAGAACTGGCGCGGCGCCGTCGCGCCCTCGGATCCCGCGCCGTTCGTCGAGCCAGTCCCTCTTCGCTACGACAAATGCCACGGCGGCCACGACCACATCAGTGGCGCGTTCGAGCCCGCGAACCCGATCGGGAACGGTTTTTCCAGCCAGCCCACCCGCCTCCTCGGCGAGCCCGCGCCGCCGCTCGAACCGGCATCCCTCGAGGAAGGCGGCGCCCCCTCGCACCCCTCGTATGGCGCCTTCGCGCCGATCCCGGCGCACTGGGAGCCGCGGCGCTCGCGCATCGGCACGCATGACGCGGCGTGGTCGAAGGGGCGCGCGCCGGTGCGGCCGCGCGATTTTGATCCGATGCACCACGCCTGGTCGGTCCCGGGCCTGCACAGCGGCACGCCGCTCCTCGGCGACGAGCCGGTCGAGGTCGGCGGCGTCTTGCCGGAGGGCGTCTGGCGCTTCCGTTTGCCCCGGTACGCCGTGCAGTTCGGCAGCCAGATCGAGGGGAAAAAGGTGGCGTACGAGACGCACCTCGATGGGTTTCTGATCGATACCGAGACCCGCGCCGTGGAGCTCACGTGGCGGGCGTCGATCGTGCTGCCGCGAAAATGGGAGTGGCTCGAACGGATCTACGTCCTCGGGGTGGGCACGCTCCCGGAGGAGGTGATCCGCGACCCGAGCCGGAGCGTAGGGGCGGGACGGGCCGCGGATCCGGCGCACGCGAGGAGGGTGTAGGCCATGAGCAAGAAAGCGTTGCGGATCGAAGTCTTCTTGAGCCTCGGCGACGCCTCCTGGCCGGCTTTGCGGCTGCGCGTCGAGGAGAGGCTGAGCGAGCTCGGCGGGGCCTGGGTCGAGGTCGCCGTGGGCTCGGATCTCGACGTGGAGGCGCTGCTCGAAGAGCCGGCCACGGTCGTGATCTTGTGGGACGGGCAGGAGAAACGCCGGTTCTCGATGCAGCTCGCGCGGGGCCGCTTCCTCGACGAAAAGGACGGCCACCTGCACTACGAGCTGGAGCTGCGGCCTTCGCTCTGGTTCCTCGGCCTCGACAAGAACACGCGCAAGTGGCGCGACCAGCCGGCCGAGCCGATCGTCTCGAAGGTCCTCGACGAGGGATCGGTCGCCCACGCGTTTCGCACCACGCGCGCCTCGGCGTCGCAGCCTTACTGCGTGCAGTATCGCGAGACGAACCTCGATTTCGTGTCGCGCATGCTGGAGTTCGAGGGCTTTTATTACAGCTTCGATCCCGACGGCACGATGATCATCGGCGATACGTCCTCGGCCTCGGAGGAGATCGAGGGCGGCGCGGAGTTCGAGCTCATCGACGCCGCGGGCGCGCTCTCGCACGGCGACTTCGGCGTGACCTCGTTCGAGCGCGGCGCGGTCGTGGGATCCGGCAAGGCCACGGTCAACGACCACAACTGGAAGACGCCGAAGCTCTCGCTCCTCGCCTCGGCCACGGGCGCGAAGGACACGCATCTCGAGGTCTACGATTACCCCGTCGGGTATCGCGAGAAGGGCACGGGCGAGACGCTGGCGAAGCTCCGGGTCGAGGCGCTTTGCGCGGAGAAGCGCTACGTGGAGGGCACGAGCACGGTCTTCTCGTTCGCGCCGGCGCGCATCTTCTCGTTCACGCACGAGGAGGGCGCGAGCTTCAGCGGGCGCTATCTGCTCGTGTCCGTGGAGCACGAGTACCGCGAGGAGGCGGGCGTCGCGCACTACGAGAACCGCTTCCGCGCCATCCCCGCGGACGTCCCGTTCCGCCCGGCGGTGAAGACGGAGCGCCCCGAGATCGAGGGCAACCACACGGTGATGGTGCGTGGCCCCGCGGGCGAGGAGATCCACACGGACGCGTACGGCCGCGCGAAGGTGCAGTTCCACTGGGATCGCGAGGCCAAGGGCACGGACGAGGACTCGCGCTGGATCCGGATGACGCAAGAGGTCTCGACCTCGATCGCGCTCGCGCGTGTCGGCTGGGAGATCAGCGTCGCCTACATCGACGGCGATCCGACGCGCCCCGTGGGCCTCGCGCGGCAGATCAACGGGCAGATGGTGCCGATGTACAGCCAGCCCGCGTTCCGCAACCGGATGACGATCCGCACGGAGACGTACCCGGGCAAGGCCGGGTTCAACGAGCTGCGCCTGGAGGACTCGGCCGGCTCGATGCACATGGACTGGCACGCGCAGAAGGACTTCAAGACGCTCGTCCAGCACGACCGGACCGAGACGATCGGCAACAACCAGACGGTGCTGATCGAGAGCAACTCGACCCGCACGGTCGAGAAGAACCAGACGATCGACATCGGCGGCGATCAAACGCGGACCGTGGGCCGGCACGTCGTGCACAAGGTCAACATCGACCGGAACCACACGATCGGCGGGGAAGAGACGATCGACGTCACGCTCGGCGTCGAGACCTCCGTGATGGAGAACGACGTCGAGACGGTGGGCGGGACGCGCTACACGCGCTCGGGCAACGACGAGACGGGCTCGATCGATCGCTCGGTCCAGAAGACGCTGACCCGGATCGTGGGCGGCTCGTCGATCTCGATGGCAGGCGGCTCGGTGGCCCACGAGGGCGGCGAGATGCTCTTCGAGTACGCCGGGGGGTCGAAGATCACGATCGCCCTGGAGGAGAGCGTCAAGCAGGCGGTGGCCGAGAACCTCGACACGTTCGTGAGCGGGTTCGACCTGCGCAAGTCGAAGGGCGACATGAGCGTGTCGGCCAAGCAGACGACGGTGAACGTGCAGAGCTCGGCGTTTTTCCGGTCGGCGGAGCGCATGGAGCTGCGGAGCCGCGTGATCGAGCTTGTCTCGTCGGCCTCGATCGCGCTCCGCGCCGGGGCGCTCTCGATCGAGATGACGCCCGGGAACGTGACCATCACCGGTCCGCTCAAGCAGGAGAGCGAGACCAAGATCACCCTGCGCGGCAACCCCGAGAAGCTGACGCCCTGAAGGAGAACGCGCGATGGAACTTGCATTCGCCGAGCTCGTCGTCACGGGGACCGAGGTGCGCCGCGTGCTCTCGCTGCGCGGGCAGGAGGCGGTCTCGACCCTGTTTCGGTACGAGGTCGAGGTCGAAGTGGAGCTGCCGCTGCCCGACGTCGACGTGGTGATCGGCGCGGAAGCGACGCTGACCCTGCGGGATCAGGCGCACAAGGAGCGCGTGGTCACGGGCGTGGTGGCCGAGGCGAGCGCCCGGGCGCTCGACAACGAGCGCGGGCGGGCGACGATCGTCCTCCGGCCGATGATGTGGCGACAATCGCTCGGCCGTGATTGCTACGCGTCGCAGGACGTCCGCGTGCAGGACGTCGTCGACGACGTGCTCGCCGACTACACGGGGAAATACCGCTGGGCGCTCACGCGCAGCTACCCGCGTTACCCCTACCGCGCGCAGTACCGCGAGGACGACTGGACCTACGTGAGCCGCCTCCTGGAGGAGGAGGGGATTTACTACTGGTTCGATCACGACGCGGGCTCGATCACCGTCTTCTCGGACAACTCCGCGGCCGCGCCGGAGATGCCGGGCGGCGCGCTCCTGCCCTGGGTGCGCGAGAGCGCGCTGCAGCCGAAGCAGGACGCGGTGACGCAGCTCGGCTCGATGAGCGCCGCGTCGACGGGCCGATTCGAGGCGAAGTCGTACGACCTCAAGCGGCCGCTCGTGCCGATCAAGGCGAAGGCCGGCGCGGGCCGGCACGAGGTGTACGACGCGCCGGGCGGCGGCACGGGGATGGAGGCGATCCTCGAGGTGCGGGTGCGCGATCAGCGCGACGCAGCCGTGGCGGCGCGGGCGGGCGTGATGGGGTTGTCGACGAGCGTGCGCCCCTTCCCCGGCGTCACGCTCGAGATCGACGGGCACCCGGTCGCCAAGATGAACGGGCGTTACCTCGTGACGCGCGTCGAGGTCGACGGGGACGAGCATCAGCCGTGCGACACACGCTTCTGGGCGATCCGGGCCGAGGTCGTGTTCCGGCCGCAGCGGTTGACGCCGGAGGCGAAGCAGGCGGGGCTCCAGCTCGGGCAGGTGATCGGGCCCGACGGGCAGGAGGTGCATCCGGACGAGCTCGCGCGGGTGCGGACGATCCTGCACTGGGACCGGCTCGGCCCGCGCAACGAGAAGGGCGGCACGTGGATGCGCGTGGCGCAACGCGCGGCCCCTGGATCGATGCTCTTCCCGCGCATGGGCTGGAACGTCGCGACCTTCAACGAGGAGGGCGGCGTCGACGCGCCGAGCGTGATCTGGCGCATCCACGACGGCGAGCGCCTGCCCGAGTACAAGCTGCCCGGGAACATGACGCGCGTCGTGTGGAAGACGGCGACGGTGCCCGCGAACGGCACGGCGAACGAGATCTACTTCGAGGACCGGATGAACGCCGAGGAGATGTTCATCAACGCCTCGCGCGACATGAACTACATCGTGCTCGATTCGCGCTGGGAGAGCGTCCAGAACGACTCCACGCGCACGGTCGCGGTGAACCACGACCTGACGATCCACGCCTCGCAGGAGGAGCGCGTGATCCAGGATCAGCGGATCACGATCGGCGGCAACGAGACGCTGACGGTCTCGGGCCTGCGCATCAAGACGGTCTCGGCCAACGAGACGGAGACCGTGGGCGGCTCGCGGACGATCCGCGTGGGCGACGCGCACCGCACGTCCGTGAAGGGAGATCGCACGCTCTCCGTCGGCGGTTCGCTCATCGAGATCACGCCGAACAACATCAACCGGACGTCACGCGACATGGTGACGGTCGTCGGCGGCAGCGTCGTGAAGGTCGCGAGCGAGGACGTCTCCGAGGTCGCGCGCAAGGACTCGGTGCAGGTCATCGGCGGCTCGAAGATCGAGGTGGCGAAGAAGGACCACTCTCTCGACGTGAACACGGCATGGACCGAGGAGGTCGGGGGCTCGATCGTCTGCGTGTCGAACGAGAAGTACCTCGACAACGCCGACACGACGGCGAGGTGGAACGTCACGTCGGCGGTCGTCGGCAGCGCGCCGGTCGTGCACATCGAGGCGGTCGAGAGCATCCGCTTCACGTGTGGATCGAGCGTGCTCACGATGACCACGGACGCGATCACGATCACGACCCCGAGCCTCGATTTGTCCGGCGCGACGTTCGACGCCGACAGCGGGATGATCGAGCACAACTGAGGAGGACGCCGTGGCAACCGAGGATCCGCTTCGTTACTTCCTCTCGCTCGGGGGCACGACGTACCCCGTCAAGACCATCGCAGGCGAGGAGGCGCTCTCGCGGACGTACCGCTTCGAGATCACGCTCCAGCTCGAGCCCACCGATCCGCTGGATCCGGACGCGCTCATCTTCACGGAGGCCACGCTCACGCTCACGCGCGCCGCCGACGAGCGGCGGATCCAGGGCGTGGTGACCGAGATCAAGCGCGCCGCGACGCGCAAGGGCAACGCGGGCACGGGCAAGGTGACGCTCGTGCTCGAGCCACGCCTCGCGACCACGAGGCACCGCGTCGACATCCGGATCTTCCGCGACAAATCCGCGCCCGAGATCGTGGCCGAGGTGATCGGCGCGCACGGCGTGACGGTGGAGCCGCGGCTCGTGGGGTCGTACGTGAAACGCCCGTACTGCGTGCAGATGCGCGAGTCGGACTTCGATTTCGCGTCGCGGCTGCTCGAAGACGAAGGGATCTTCTACGTGGTCGACGACGAGGGCCGCATGGTCCTCGGCGATTTCACGAGCGCGTACGTCGAGGGCGCGGGGACGCTCGCGTTCCACCACGACTCGGGGCTGCACGAGAACCGTGACGCGGTCTTCGAGGTCGGCTGGGCGGGCCGCGCGACGCCGGGCAAGGTCTCGCTGCGCGACTTCAACCCGGAGCGGCCGCGCCTCGACATGGACGTCTCGGCCAAGGGCCCGACGGCGTGGGGGCCCGAGTGGTACGACTATCCGGGCGAGTACGAGCTGCCCGCGCAGGGCCAGGCCAAGGCGAACCTCCGGGCCGCGGCGCTCGCCTGCGCCAAACGCCGCCTCGCAGGCCGATCGACGGCGGGGCGCATGGCGACGGGCACGATCTTCTCGCTCGTCGATGCGCCCTCGGGGGTCACGGACGGCGCGTACGTGCTCACGAAGATCGCGCACGCGTGGGATCGGACCGCGTCTTCGTTCTCGGTCGCGTTCGAGGCGCTGCCCGCGGACGTGGTGTATCGCCCGCTCTGCGAGACCTACGTGCCGACCTTGCCGAACCCGCTCACGGGCTTCGTGACGGGCCCCGCGGGCGCGGACATCCACACGGACGCGTGGGGCCGCGTGAAGGTGCATTTCCCGTGGGATCGGCTCCAGCCGAAGGACGACACCTGCTCGCACTGGATCCCGGTGTTGCAGGACAACACGGGCCGCTCGTCGGCGATGCCGCGCACCGGCTGGGAGGTGCTCTGCCAGTTCCTGGAGGGCGATCCGGACAGGCCCGTCATCCTCGGCCGTGTCTTCAACGCGGCCGATCCTTTCCTCGAGGAACTGCCGATCCGCAAGATGCGCACGTCGCTGCACTCGCTGACCTCGCCGCGCTCGACGGACAAACCCTCGGGCTACAACATGATCCGCTTCGACGATCTGGCCGGCGCGCAGGAGATCCACGTCCACGCGCAGAAGGACCAGAACATCGTCGTCGCGAACAACCAGGACGAGAAGGTCGGCAACGTCGAGCAGCGGACCGTCAAGGGCAACGAGGCGATCCGGATCGGCGCGAACGAGACGATCAACGTGACGGACGACAGCGCGTCGAAGGTCGACGGCAACCTGACCGTGAACATCGGCGGCAACCGCACCGCGACCATCTCGGCCTCGCAGACCGACACGGTCCACAAGGACCACACGATCACGATCGGCGGCTCGCACCTGCGCGACACGCACACGGACGACAACGTCGCGGTCGAGCAGAACATGACGGAGCTCATCGCCGGGCACGTCTTCGAGCAGTCCGGCCACACCAACGCGGTCACGGGTGGCACGACGTCGACGCTCGTCGTGGGCGGCTCGATCGTCGAGATCGGCAAGCTCAACAAGGCCGAGAACACGGAGAAGCTCCGCAACGAAGCCGTGGGTGGCCTCGCCTTCAGCAAGGCCGACGAGAAGCACACGTCGCGCGCCGAGGAGTCGCGCACGACGACCGTGGCGGGCAACTACGCCGTCGTGTCGCTGAAGGAGCTGCTCCTCGCGGGCCTCGAAGAGCTCCGCATCGAGTCGACGAGCACGACCCTCAACGCGCCCGAGATCACGCTCAAGGTCGGCGACACCGAGATCCACCTGAAGAACGGCAGGATCGACATGAAGGCGCCGAGCGAGATCACGATCGACACGCAGCAGGCGAACAACCTCGCGTCGACGACGTCGTCGCAGAACTGAGGAACGCGATGGCCCACACGAACTACGTCTATCGCATCCTCCACCGGCCGGCGTCGCACGCGCGCGCGCTCATCAACGGCGTCCCGATCTACGACCGGATCGTCCCCGACAACGTCGCGCCGATCGGCCCCGTCACGCACTGGCTCGTCCGCGGCGAGAACACGATCACGGTGGAGCTCTCGCCCTCGCCGCGCTCGCCCCTCGCGCCGGACCTCGGGCCGCATTTCGAGATCTCCGTGCGGCTCGCGGAGGACCTGGATCGCGCCATCTTCACCTGGGACTACCCGAAGAGCGTCGCCGCGCTGAGCTTGCCGATCGATCTGCCCCTCGTGGGCGGCGGCGTGCTGCGCATCGACGACGACCTGCCCGATCCCGTGTACCGGCGCGGCTCGCGCGAGGAGTTCCCGGTCGAGGGCACCGCCGATCAACGCGCGGCCGTGCAGGAGCTCTACGACGCGTTCGCGACGCGTGACGCCGGGCGCTTCGAGTCCGCGATGGATCTCAAGGTGAGCGAGTTCGAGCGGTATTACGGGCCGCAGCCCCTCTCGCGCGCCGAGGCCATGAAGCGGATGAACGAGCCGTGGGTCATGGAGCCCTTCGACGCGCACGACCTGCGCTTCGACCGGTATGTCGACGGCCGCGTCGCCTACGTGCGCCGCGCCTCCGGCAAGCCCGCGGTGCGCGCGCAGCACCGCGACGAACCCACGCTCGGCTGGGGCGCGAACTTCTACATGACGCGGCTCGATGGGCGCTGGCGCGTTTTCTGCTGACGAACCGATCTCGAGGCGACGGAGGGACGAGCGATGGGCGCGACCGTGACGAACGAAGACCGCGGGGTCACGACGAAGACCAGCGAGCACACCGCGATGACGATCGGCCCGACGGACGTCTGCTTCGATCCGCCGAAGCAGAAGCCCGTCCCGCACATCAACCACGTGACGACGGACAAGGCCGTCGAGCACACGTCCGGCAAGACCCTCTTCCAGAACGGCAACGTCGTGCGCGTGGGCGAGGCGATCACGCCGAGTGATCCCGCGCATGGGGACTCGGGCGGCGGCGTCGTGAGCGGCACGTACCGCGAGGAAGCGCGGGCGACGAGCGGCTCGCCGGACGTCCGCGCCGAGGGCCTGCCGCCCGCGCGGACCGACGATCCGACGACGCAGAACCATTCGAACACGACGGGCAAGATCCTGCAGGACGTGCCGCCGGAGCTGCTCACGGACAACCCCGAGGAGTTCTTCAAGCGCTGCTCCTACGACACGTCGCAGATCAAGGGCGGCGACGAAGAGGCCCCGTTCGTCGGCAACATGCCGCAGATCGACATCAAGCGCGGCGCCGAGATCAAGGTCGTGGCGACGCGGAAGAACGCGAAGGTGCCCGACGCGCCGCCGGACTGCGTCCAGCCGCCGCACATGAAGTGGCTGCTCAGCCGTTCGGGCGGCCTGACGGCGCTCGGCGCCGCGGTCCCGGAGAAGACCGGCGAGATGACGGGCGACGAGATCACGCTCGGCGAGGACTGGAACCCGCCGTATGGCGGCCCGATCGAGTTCTCCGGCGAGGCCTCGCAGAACGACTCCGACGCGACAAAACGAAGGCGCATCAACGACAAGAACAACTACGCGCAGCAGAACGCCGCGGCGCGTGGCTCGTCGCGCGTCGAGAACCAGGACGGGCGGCAGGCGTACCAGCAGATCCAGCGCGACAAAGCGCTGGAAGAAGCGGCGCTGAACAACCTGCGCACGCTGGCCGAGTTCCTCTGGGCCTGGCGCGCGTACCAGAACCCGGTCCGGGTCCTGATCACGGGCAGCGCGTGCAGCGGCGGGGTCAGCTACGAGGTGCACTGTTATCCCGAGGGGGAGTTCACCTTCGAGATGCCGCTCGAGCCCGTCATCCGGGTGGGCCGCTGGATCAACCGCAGCCTCGAGACCGTCCAGCAGTTCGCGCGGCTCGGCCGGGTCGAGACCGAGGGCAGCATCATTGCCCCCGGCGACGACTTCAAGGTCGAGCTCCAGTTCAAGTGGGAGCCGGGCGAGGACGCGGACCTCTACCAGATGGTCCGCACCGCGGAGGTCAGCGTCAGCGGCCTCCTGTTCGAGCTGAAGTTCGAGGCGAGCTGCCCGCTCACGAACTTCCTCGCCATCATCCCGTTCGTCGGCGGCATCGCCGCGAGCGCGGTCGGCTGGATCATCCAGCGTATGGGCGCCGAGGCGAGCATCGGGTTCGGCGTCGAGGTGAGCGTCTCGGCGGCGGCGTACATCTCGTTCAACTGGACGAAGGCGCGGGGCTGGAAATGGGACACGGCGGGCGTGAAGCTGCCGGTCGAGGTCAAGATCTACGCCTTCATCCGCGTCCAGGTGCGTGACTGGCTGCAGATCGAGGGCCGGATCCAGGTCCAGGCGGAATGGGCGTTGCTCCTCGAAGCGAGCGACGCCGGCCTCGCGCTCAAGTCGGACGACGGCGAGCTCAAGGCGGGGCTGACGGGCCTCATCAAGATCGACGTCTGGTTCTACAGCTACGAGCAGACCGGCGAGTGGTGGCCCGATTGCCTCAAGACCGAGTTCAAGAAGACCGACCTCGCAACCCTCATCAGCAACTGATGCCCAAGGCCGCGCCCTTTCGCCGCATCCTCGTCGCGGAGTCGCCGGTTCGTCCCCCCGGAGAGCGCCACGCCAAACCCCTGCCCTGCCACGTCGGCGTGTTGCCCTGGACCGTCGATCGGAACTGGCTTTCGGTCTTCGTCGTCGCCACGTTCCGCTTCGACACGAGCGCGGCGCACCGGCCGATCCCGCTCGAACCCGCGCCGCCGCGGCGCCTCCAGGCAGGCCCGAGCGCGCCCGGCGAGCCTGCGCGGATCGACGACTTCGTCCCCTTGCGCCTCGCGGTCGATCTGACGCTCACGGGGCACGTGGAGATCGTCCCCATGCCCTCCGGCACGCTCGGGCCGAGCGTCCGGCCGCGCCTCGCCGAGGTCGGCCTCGGGAACCGACGCCTTCCCTTCATGGTCCACGCGGGAGAACCCGGGCGGATCCCGCTCCGGCCGCCGCACACGCAGACGCCACACGGCCGCGTGATCGATCTCGGGCCGGAGGCCTGCCACGACGGATCGAAGCACCATTTCCAGCACCCGGAGAAGTTCGACCTGAGCGTCTACCAGGCCGGGACGCCGGAGATCGCGTACGAGGTCGAAGAGGTGACGTCGATCCACCTCGCGGGGCTCGGGCCGGATCCGGCGGCGGCGTGGGAGATCGCGCTGCCGGCGTACACGCCGCGCGCGCTCGTGGACTACAGCTCCGCGCGCGTGCGCCGCGGGGACGTCCAGCTCTTCGTCGACGGCGTCGCGATCGATCTGGATCGATCGACGGTGGACGTGACCTGGCGTGGCCTCGTGGAGACCACGGACCAACCGCACATCGACGTGGACCGGATCGTGATCGGCTGGGCGCCTCCGAAGCGCTGGAGCGAGGACGCGGCGGGCGCGTGGGACGATGTCCTGCGGGAGCTGCCGCGCGGGCGGTTCCGCTTCGCGGCGGAGCACGAGGACGCGCGGAAGGGCGAGGATCCGCCTGCCCTGAGCCAAGAGGAGCTCTTGATGGCGCGGTACGAGACGTGGGGACACCCGAACGCCGCCGAGCCGGAGATGCTGCCGCACGAGGCCGCGCAGGTCGCGGCGGAGCTCGCCGAGCAGCGGTGGCCTCGCGGCGAGGTGCTCACGAAGCACGGCATCGACGACTCCACGTGGGGGATCGAGGAGCGCGC
This sequence comes from Polyangium sorediatum, assembly GCF_029946465.1. Lineage (NCBI taxonomy): Bacteria > Pseudomonadati > Myxococcota > Polyangiales > Polyangiaceae > Polyangium > Polyangium sorediatum. The sequence continues at coordinate 4,319 of NZ_JARZHI010000049.1, read as the reverse complement.
GTGGGCGCAGCGGCTCGCGAGCGTGCGCGAGGAGGCCGACGGCGGGCCGAGCGCGGCGTACGTGAAGGCCTACCAGCGCGCCTCGGAGGCGCTCGCCACGCCGCGGGAGGCCGAGATCACGCCCAAGGAGTTCGTGGCGATCGCGGCGAAGATGCGGCGCGAGGATCCGACGCAGGTGCTCGCCAAAGCTGGGCTCGGGATCGCGGCGTTTGGTCGGCTCGAACGGCGCTTCCGCGAGAAGGCATCCGAGGACAAGGCGTTCGCCGCGGAGCTCGCGCGCCTCGTGGCCGACGAAGAGGCGCGCCGCGACGGGCCGAAGCTTAGCGAGGCCGAGACGAAGAACGAGGAGGGCCGCCGATGACCACGATGGGCCTCATCGCAGGCGTGGGGATGTCGACGCCGGTCGGGCTCGACGCGCGGCAATCGGCGCTCGTGCTGCGCGCGCGCAAGCTCTCGCCGGGGAAAACCGGGCAACGGGATCGACGCGGCAACGCCATCGGGGACGTGCGCGCGCTCCGGATCGACGACGCTTGCAAGGGGCGCGAGCGGCTCCTCGAGCTCGCGTCTCCGGCGCTCGTGGAGGCGACGCGCGGGATCGGCGCGGCGAAGGGTCCGATCCCGCTCTTCCTCTCGCTGCCGCCGCGGCGCGCGGAGGAGGAGCCGCTCGGGCCGGACTTCCTCGACATCCTGGGCAAACGCGCCGGCGTGCCCATCGCGCTCGCGGCTTCGGAGGCCGTGGTGCTGGGGCACGCGGGCTTCGCGGCGGCGCTCGCGCGGGGCCTTGCGGCGCTCGCGGCGCCCGGGGCGGGCCCGTGTGTGGTCGTGGGCGGCGTCGACAGCCACCACGATCCGGCGGTGCTCGCGGCGCTCGACAAGGAGCGGCGGCTACACGCGGAGGGGGCGTGGAACGGGTTCATCCCGTCGGAGGCCGCGGCGTTCGTGGTGCTCGCGCGGCAGGAGGCGGCGCCGCCGATCGCGCGGGTGATCGCGGTCGCGACGGGGATGGAGCGGGAGGACGGGACGGAGATCGGCGAGGCCGCGACGGAGGTCGCGCTCCGCGTCGCGGGGGCGATGCGCGCGCCCGTGCCGTGGGTCCTGCCGGACGTGAACGGGGAGCGGCACCGCGTGAAAGAGTGGAGCTTCGTGCGCATCCGGAACCGGTCGGCCTTCGACGAGGCCAAGACGATCGAGACGCGCCTCTACGACGAGCTCGGCGACGTGGGCGCGGCGAGCGGCGCCGTGCACGCGGCGTACGCGTGTATGGCGTTTCGCCTGGGGTTCGCCCCGGCGCCGGAGGCGCTCGTCATGCTCGCGTCCGAGGGCCCCGCGCGCGGCGCGTTTGCCGTGGGGGCGCCATGATGCTCCAGGGTGTGCCCGGCACGACGTCGACGCGGCCGCTGCTCGAAGGCGTGCGGTCCGCGCTCGAAGACAGCCTGCTCGCGATCGCCGACCGTTCAGACACCAAAGACCTCGCCGACACGCTCCGCGAAGGGATCGCGCTCCTGAGCCGCCTCGTCGAGGCCGCGCCGCGCGACGAGGACGCGCTCGAAGCCCTCGCGCGCACGTCGGCCGCGTTGAAGGCGGCGCGCGAGCGGCTCCCGGTCGACGCGGCGGTGGGGAACCGCATCGAGGGCGCGGCGCGCTGGCTCGCCGACGCAAGCGAGCGCCTGCGCGGGCGGCTGCCGGCGCGCGCGCTGGGGGCGGGCGCGGAAGCCGCCACGCAGCGCGAGGAGCTCGTCGCGAGTGTCGGGGTCCCGCGGGCACACGTGGTCTTCGTGCCGCCGCCGCGGGTGCTCTCGCGCGAGGAGGCGGTCTCCGTGGCAGGGGCGCGCGGGCGGGCCCTGCTCGGCGCGTCGCGCGGCGCCGCCGGGGACCTCGCGCAGATTCGGGCCATCGCGCGGGACTGCTTCGAGGACATCGCGAGCCTCGGCAGCCTGCGCAGGCTCTACGAGCACGAGCCCTGGGTCGACGCCGGGCCCTTCGAGCAGCGCCTGCTCGACAACCTCGACGCGCTCGTCGCGCTCGAACGGCCGCTCGATCCGGCCGCGCCCGCGCTCGGGCTCGTGGAGTCGCTCTTCGCGTACGCGATCGAGTGGGTCGTGCCCGATTTCGGCCGGACGTTCGCGCTCGCGTTCACGCTCTGCTGTCTCGATTCGGAGACGGCGATGCGCTGGGTCGTGCTGGCGCTGCGCCGCTCGCACCCGCGGACGTACCCGGCGTTCGTCGACGCGTTCGCGCTCGGCTCGAACGAGGCGATCGATCGCACGCTCGTCGAGCTCTGCCGCGAGGACGACCCCGCGATGGTCGAGGTCGCGCTCGAAGCGATGGTGCGGCGCGGCCGCGTGGACATGGCGAGCGCGGTGCTGCTCCTCATGCGGCCCTCGCCTTCGCCGGGCGTCCTCGACAAGGCGATCGACCTCGCGGCGCGTTTGCCCGCGCAGGCGGCCGCGCCGCTCCTCGCGCGCCTGCTCGACAGCGCGGACCCCGACACCACGGCGAGCGCGGCCGCGGCCCTCACCACGCTCGGCGACGCCCGCGGCCCGAAGCACCTCCGCGCGCTGCTCCAGCGTCCTCGCACGGAGGACCTCGCGACCCTGCGCGCCCGCCGCATCGCCCTTGAAGCGCTCTGCCTGCTCGGCAGCCCCTTCGATCGCAACCTGCTCGGCACCGAGACGAGCCTCGATCGCGAAGGTTTGCCCTGGCTCGGCTGGCACGGGCACCCGGATCACGTGCCCGTGCTCCTCGAGGGCATCCGCCGCGCGGCCGCGAACGGGGCGTTCGACGAGGCCGATCGGATCGGGCGGGCCCTCGAGCGCATCGGCGGCGGCTCGGCGCCACGCCCGGGCGCGCTCGCGGGCGGCGACTTCGAGGAGCGCCTGGCGGCGTGGCTGCGCGCGTTCGAGGAGCGCAGGCCCCTCGACAACCCCCGCATGCGGCTTGGCCAGCCGTGGACGCCGTCTGCGATCGTCACCGAGCTCTCGGCGCGTGGCACGCGCCAGGGCGAACGGCCGATCCTCGCGCGCGAGCTCGCGCTCGTGACCCGCCGGGCCGCGCACGTCGACGTCGCGGGTTGGGTCGTCGTGCAAGAGCGCGCGCTCGCGGCTGCCCGCGACGCCTTGCCCCGGCAAACCTGATCCAGCGAGCTAGTTGAGGCGCAGCATGCGCCCGACGATCTTGTGCACGCCTTCGGCGCGCGAGAGGATCCGCTCGGCGTACGTCTCGACCTCGCCGATCGCGCGTAGCACCACGGCGGCCGTCTGCGCCGAGAGCGAGAGCTCTTCGCCGGCGTCGAGCGAGATGCGCTTTGCCTTGATCGTGTAACTCTCGGCGGCGTCCACGCCCGGCGTCGGCTGCGTGCGCAGCGCGCCGATCACCAGGAGCTCGCCGCCCTCCTGCTCCTCGACGAGCACGCGCTCGTGCCGCGCGCAGGCGCCTTCCACGACCGTCGGATGGACCGACGGATCGAGCTTTGCGGGCACGACCTTGGCGCCGATGCCGAGCATCACGCCGTCTTCGCGGACCTTGTGGACCTCGGCCGTGAACAACGCGGGTCGCGGGGCCGGCCCAGGCACTGGCTGGAGCCGCGGTCCCCGTTTCGCCGCCGCTGCTTCAATCCCGCGCACGTTGGTTGCACGCTTCATGGCTCCTCCAGAGACCTTGGATTCTATACGAATCCGCAGCGCATTCGGATCGCTTCCTCGCGCTTTCCTACGTCACGCGATCCCGCCGAGGGGCGGCGGCGCGACCCCCGGGGCCTTCGCGGCCTCGAACGCGGCGCAAAGCGCGAGCGCGAGATCACATCGACCTTCCCGCGCCTCCCCCGCGAGCGCCTCCGCTTGCTGCCGCTCGTGCACGCGCCACGCGACCTCGTCGATGCCGTACCGCGCGAGCACCTCGTGGAGAGCCGCCTGCGCCCCCCACAGGTCGACCTTGATACGCGCGTACCGCTCGACCGAGAGATCGCCGCGCGCGGCGCCGACGCCTCCCGCCGAGGGCACAACGCCTCCCGCCGAGGGCACAACGCCTCCCGCCGAGGGCACAACGCCTCCCGCCGAGGGCACAACGCCTCCCGCCAAGGGCACAACGCCTCCCGCCAAGGGCACAACGCCTCCCGCCAAGGGCACAACGCCTCCCGCCAAGGGCACAACGCCTCCCGCCGAGGGCACAACGCCTCCCGCCAAGGGCACAACGCCTCCCGCCAAGGGCACAACGCCTCCCGCCGAGGGCACTATGCCTCCCGCCAAGGGCACAACGCCTCCCGCCGAGGGCACGACGCTTCCCGCCGAAGGCACGACGCTTCCCCCCAAATGCATGCCGAC
>NZ_JARZHI010000048.1:0-79105 GCF_029946465.1 Polyangium sorediatum | reverse complement strand
GGCGCGCCCGGCGGCGTGGCGCCGGGGCGCGAGACGCTCGGCACGGCGGCGGCTGCGGCCGCGGCGGCCGTCGCGGAGACGCCCAAGGATTCGGCGTCGGACGGCGGCGCGCTCGGCGCATCGAATGATGCGGCGGGCGTGCGCGCGTGGAGCGCGCCGCGCCGGGAGATCCGCACGGTCGTCGCCGAGGAAGAGGCGCAGAAGCCCGTCGTCGTGCGCGAGCTCTTGCACCTCGTCTGGTTCGAACCGAGCATGGTGCCGCGCATCCGGCGCGTGCCGGCGTGGAAGAGGCTGCTCTCCGAGCTCGAGCAGCGCGGCGCCGACAAGGAGATCGACGACGCGCTCGCCGGCAAGGAGGCCTGGGAAATCGAAGATCGCCGCGAGATCTTCGAGATCCTCGCCCGCGCCGATCGAATGGACGACCGGAGCCTCGTCGAGCTCATGGACCAGGCCATTCGCGAGGACGGCAAGTACGCGACGCCGATCGTGCTCGTCGGCGGCGAGCTCGAGACGCCGTTCGACGAAATGGAGATGTTGAAGGCGCTCTCGACCGCGGCGGCGCCGCTCGTCGGGCCCACGGACGAGGGGCTGAAGGCCGCCGTGGAGGCCGCGGACAAGTTCATCGCGCGCTCGGGCTTGTCCTGGGCGCCGGTCGTGCCGGAGGGATTGTCGAACCGGATCCGCGAGGCGTTCACCCGGGAGAAAAAGAGCCTGCCCGCGGACGCGCTCGACGTGCAGGCCGAGCGGGCGCTCATCGGCGGACGTCATTACCAGAAGCGCGAGGTGCTCGGCGGGACGTACATCCGGCTGCTCCTGCGCCTCCATTCGGACAGCCAGCCGATCGTGGCGTACGCGCCCGACGCGGTCGCGCGCAAGCTGCCGATGTTCCGCCGATTCCGGGCGAGAATCGTGGGCGAGCTGCACCCGGCGCAGGATCAATACGAGGCGCGGGGCGAGGCGATCCGGGCGCTCGCGATCGGGACGGTCACGGTGCCGGAGCGGGGGACGGCCGGGGCCAAGAGTTGATCGGGGGCGATTCGTATCGCCAGGCCCTGGCCCCATGGGAGGGCACGGCCCACCTGCGGGTTGGACGCGCGGGCCGCGTCAGAGATCCTTCGGCCGGGGCCGCGGGAGGGGCGGGTTGTCCGGCAATTTGACCGTCCCTGCATCGTCGCCGCAGAGCGCGGCGCGATTGGCAATGATGTAGTTGACGACGCCCTCGGTGAACTGATCGGCGAGCGCACTCTTGTTGTTGATGACCTGCGTCCGATCATTTTCGTTCGGGATGAAGCCCATTTCGATGAGCGCGCTGGCCTTGATCGTGCCCTCGATCTTGATCACCCGGAACTCCCTCTCGAACACGCCGGTCTGACCTCGGCGTTTCAAGGGGAGCGTGAACGCCGCCATGATCGAGGTCGCCAGGCTCTTGCTCTGGGCCTTGCCCGGATAACACCAGACCTCCTTGCCGTTGGCCGTGGTGTCGACGATGTGCCCACCCTTGGGCACGATGCACTGGCCCTTCGCGTTTCTCGGACACTTGCACGCCGAGTTCATGTGCAGGCTGACCAGGATCGGGGCCTTCTTCTCGTTGGCAAAATCGAGGCGCCACTGGAGCTTCTTCAGCTCGCCGCTGCCCACGTCGCCCTCGCGGGTCAGATACACCGCCTCGATCACGTCCGTCTTGGCCTCGAGCTTCTGCTTGAAGACCTTGGCCACGTCGAGGACGATGTCCTTCTCCTTGAACTCCATGTTCGGGCCGCCCAGCGCGCCCGGATCGACGCCCGAGGTCTTGTCGTTATGATCCCCGTGCCCCGGGTCGATCACGACGATGATCCGGCATTTCTGAACGGAGTCCGCGCCTTGTTGTTCGGGCGAAACATTGATGGCCATGGCATCACTCTCGGCACGAGGTCATTGTTCGTCCAGCATATCGTTCGGTTCGACGTCATCCGGCGGCGGCGGCCCCTGCTCCTTGTCCTCGAACGGATCTTGCGGCCGCGCGACCTTGCCGTCGTTGGGCTCGCCGCGCTCGTTGATCCAGACCATCGTGCCTGAAATGGTGACGCCCGCGCCGTCGATCTTGATGAAGCCGCCCGCGCCCTTGATCGTGGCCGCGCCGCCCGCCTCGCCGACCCACTCCTCGCCGGCCACGTGGTGCACCTCCTGCCCGGCGGCGAGAGCGCTCCGGCCTTGCACGTGCTCGTGGCGGCTCTTCGTGACGGTGAGGGATTGCTTGCCGTCGATCCGCTCCCGCCGGCTGCCCTTCACCACGAGGTGCACGTTCGTGTTGTCCGTCTCGCTCTTGTTCTTTTTCGTGACCTCGTCGTAGTCCTTGCCGACCCAGAACTTGCGGTGGCCGTGCGTCTCCTCGGTCTCGTCGTTCTTCACGAGCTTCTGGCGATCGTGCACGATCGTGGCGAACTCGTCATTGCCGACGTCCCGCTTGCGGTCCTTCTGCGCCTGCTGCCAGACGAGCTCCTTTTTCGCGAGATCCTCGAACATGATCTCGTTGAACCCGTCGTGGCCCATGGAGGAGTCGCTCTTCCACGTGCTGCGTGTCTTGTCCTGCGGCAGCTTGTACGGGACCTGCTGCGCGGCATTGTAGACGCGGCCCACGATGATCGGCTGGTCCGGGTCGCCTTCGAGGTACGAAACCAGCACCTCGTGGCCGATGCGGGGCACGGTGATCATGCCATACCCCATGCCGCCCCAGCCCTGGCTGACGCGGACCCAGCACGAGCTTTGCTCGTTCTTCTGGCCCTCGCGATCCCAGTGGAACTGCACGCGCACGCGGCCGAACTCGTCGACGTGGATCTCCTGGCCCGAGGGGCCGACGACCGTCGCACTCTGGAGGCCGTGAATGCGCGGCTTCGGCGTCTGTCGGGCCGGACGATAAGGCGCCTCGGCGAAAAACGCGTGGCCGAAGAAGCTGAAATCGCCGGTGTCCGTGCCTTCGATCGAGGCGCCGACGACGAGGAACGCGCGGCTCTCGGGCAGCGCCGCATGCGGGTGGCGGCCCATCGAGAAGATGACGCCCGGCGCGAGGTCGAACGTGCTCGCCGCGAACGAGATCATCCGCTCGCCCGTACGCTCGGCTTCGAGGACACGCGTCGAGAGCTCGGTGCCGTATTTGCCGTCATGCCGCGCGAAGCCACGATCGTCGGCGTTCGGCGTGCCCTCGTCCTTGCCCGTCTCGACGAGGAAGGAGCCCGCGTCGTAATGGTACTGCTCCATCTTGCCCTCGATGCCGGCCGTCGGTTCGGCCTTGCCGAAGAGCGCGAGATCAGGCTTGCGCGGGTCGTAATCGCGGAACGTGGCCGCGCCGGGGCGGACCTCGCGGCCGAACCGAACGCGGCTGATGTACTCCTTCTCGGCCGACTCGTTCGGGTTGTCGACGTACGGAATGGGCGGGCCGGAGCGGGGCGTGTTCGTCTGGATGCGATCGCCGAAGACGAGCGTCGTGCCTCGCTCGGGGTGCTCGCTCAGGGTATACGCGATGCCCGCTTCTTCGAGGAGGCGGCAGAGGAACGCGTAATCGGTCTCCCGGTACTGCACCTTGTAATCGAGCTTCGGATACCGCGCGCGTTCGATGCGCCACGTCGGCTGGATGTTCCACTCGCCGAGGAGGCGGTCGATGATGTCCGGGATCGAGAGCTGCTGGTAGATCCGATTGCCCTGGCGATGCGTGAGCAGCCAGAGCTCGGGCACGATGTGGATCTGGTACGTCGAGAGCGCGTCCTCGGCGGACAGCTCCTGCATCGCGTGCGCCTGCTCGGCGCGGGCCACGATGCCCGTCCACGTGCGCTGGGCGCCGCCCTGCACGTGGGCATACCCCGCGTGCAGGCGGAAGCCCGCGGGAAGCCCGACCGCGGCGCCGAGGTCGAGGCTATGGTCGGGCGAGCGGACGAGGAGGTGAATCGAGAACAGGTTCGAGACCGATTCCCGGACGGAAAACCGCCGCACGTAGAGGTCGCGTTGACCGGAGGCGAGGGAGAGCTCGAGGTTTGCCACGGCATTGACTCCGAATCAGTGAGGCCTTACGAGCGCCGATAACGAGAGGTCCTCTTCCTCGACGAAGATTTCCTCCATGCTCTCCGACAGCTTCTGTTGTTGCCCCGCATGGCACGTCGGCCAGAAGACGCGGAACACGCCCGGATCGTAGAAACGGAAGTAGACCTGCTCGTTCGTCGATTCGAGCGTCACCATCAAGAAGCGCCGCCAGTGCCGCCGCACCTCCACGAACTTTTCGTAGCTCGCGCAGTAGATCCCCCAGCGATTGCCGAAGCCCTCGGCGAGGAGCCGATCGAGCAGGGCCGAGTCCTTGCGGAACGGGCCCACGAGGTACGGCGCGACGTCTTCGAGCGTCTCGCCCTGCAGGCCGTCGTAGAGCGATTGGTGTGGCTCGACGTGCTCGCGGAGCACCTCGAGGATCCGGCGGTCCCGCGCGCCGTCGAGGACCGCATAGAGCGGCTCCTTCGCCGCCTCCACGCGGAGTCGTTCGCATGCCCGCGCCGCCGCCTCGATGCGCGCCGCTTCCTCCTCGGGGGAACGCTTGAGCTTGCGCCGCGGGGCGTTCGTTTTGCCTTCGACGTAGACCATGAAATCGGTCTCGCCGGCCTGAATCCAGCCGCCGTGAGGGACGTCGCCCTGCTCGACGGTCTGCCCGCCGAGGCGCGTCCCGTTCTGGCTCTGGAGGTCCCGCAAGACGCACTGCGCGCCGTCCCATTGCAGCTCGAAATGCGTGCCCGACATCTGCCCGTCGTGCTGGACGACGAGGTCCGCGAGATCCGTGCGGCCGACCTTCAGCGCACGGCCCGCCTCGACGGCCTTTTTCGTGCCGGCGAGCTTGCCATACCGCACCTCGACGATGAGCCGGGGCTCGGTCACGACCCGCTCCTCCCGGCCTTCTGGCGCGCGGCGCGCTCGGCGGCTTTCTTGGCGCAATCCTCGCAGAAGGGTTTGTCCGTCTGGAGGATGGCCATCGGATTCGAGCCGATGATGACCGTCGGGCAGCCCGAAGCGATGGTGCCGCCGTGGTTCGTCGGGTCGCCCTTTCGCGCCGCGTCCTTCCCGCCGATGATGACCGTGGGCTCGCCGGCCGAGATGGCCGCGCCGCAGGCCTCGGCGTCGGTGACGCGCGCCTGGGGCTGAAAGCCCACGATGACCGTGTCCTCGCCCTGGACGATGACGTTCGGCGGGTGAATCCCGCAGACGTGACGATCGGTGATTCGTGCCGCAGGAGGCATGTTCGTGGCTCCTTATTGCGCGATGAGCGTCTTGCTCACGTCGTCCACCTCGGCCTCGATCGCCTTGTCCGGCGCCTCGGGCGACGCGCCCGCGCCCTGGCCGGCCGCGCCGCCGCTGTTGATGTAGACCTTCGTGCCGCGGATCGTGACGCCGCTGCCGTCGATGCGGACGAACCCGCCCGGACCCTTCAAGGTGAGATCCTCGGCCTCGATCACGAGCGCCGTGCCCGCCTTGATGTGGATCTCCTTCGTCGCCGAGAGCGCGTGGTTCTCGCCGACGAGCTCGTGCCGATCGCCCTTCACCTCGAGCGACTGATTGCCGTCGATGCGCTGGTTGCGCTTGCCCATCACGTGCAGGTGGCTGTTGCCCTCGACGCGCTCGCGTTTGTCCTGCTTGATGACGACGTCCTGGTCCTTGCCGACGTAGACCTTGACGAACCCGATCGTCTTGTCCTGCTCGTCGTTCATCACGTACTTCTGCCGATCGTGGCCGACGGTGATCGTCTCGTCGTTCTTGACGAGCCTGCGCCGGTTCTTCTCGGCATGCTCCCAGACGAGCTCCTGGCCCTTGAGATCCTCGAACATGATCTCGTTGAAGCCCTCGGAGCCGAGCGAGCTGTCGCTCTTCCACGTCGAGCGTGTCTTGTTGTCGGGCAGCTTGTACGGGACGGCCTGCTTCGCGTTGTAGACGCGGCCCACGATGATCGGTTGATCCGGATCGCCGTCGAGGAAGCCGACCATCACCTCGTGCCCGATGCGCGGGATCACGATCATGCCGTACCCCGTGCCCGCCCAACCCTGGCTCACGCGGATCCAGCACGAGCTGCCGTCGTCGTTTTTCCCCTCGCGATCCCAGGGGAACTGCACGCGCACGCGGCCGAATTCGTCGGTGTGGATCTCCTGGCCCCCGGGGCCCACCACGACCGCGCTCTGCACGCCCTCGACCTTGGGCTTTTGCGTCTTCTGCTGCGGCCGGTAAGGCGCGTCCGTGAACGCGGCTTGCCCCGACATCGTCCACTCCTCGCCCGGCGTGCCCTCGACCGAGAACTCCGTGACGAGCAGGCGTTTGTTCTCGCCGAGCTCGGCGTGCGGGTGTTTGTCGACCGAGAAGATTTGCCCCGGCCAGAGATCGATCGTGTTCGTCTCGAACCCGATCGTGCGCTTGTCCGCGCGCGTGCCGCCGAGCATACGATCGGCGCGCTCCTTGCCGAACCCTTGATCGTACCGCGCCGTGCCCTTGTCGTCTGCGGCCGGCGTGCCGCCGCCGCCCTTGCCGTTCTCGACGAGCGTGGCGCCCGGCTGGTAATGGTACTGCTCGTACTTCGCCTCGGGGCCCTCGGCCTTCGGCGCGTCGCCGAAGAGCGCGAACATCGGATTCCGGAAGTCGTAGTCGCGAATCGTGTGCGCGCCCGGCCGGACGATGTGCGTGAGGCGGACCTTCGAGAGGTACTCCTTCTCGGACTCGCGGTTCGGGTTGTCCACGTAGGGGAGGGCGCCGCCGGGGCGCGCGGGGTTCGCTTCGAGGCGATCACTCAACGTGAACTTCGAGCCCTTCGCGTCGTCGTCCGGGAACGTGTACGAGATGCCCGCCTCTTCGAGCAGGCGGCTGACGAAGGCGAAATCGGTCTCGCCGTACTGGACCTTGTACTCGAGCTTCGGGTAGCGGCCCCGATCGATCTCCCACTTCGCCTCGACGTTCCACTCGCCGAGCAGGCGATCGACGATGTCGGGGATCGAGAGGTGCTGGTAGATGCGATACCCGCGCCGCTGCGTGAGCAGCCACAACGTCGGCACGATGCGGAGCGAATACGTCGAGAGCTCCTTGCCGAGGCCTCCCGGCTGCACCGCGTGCACCTGCTCGATGGAGCTCACCACGCCGCTCCAGAGCCGCGCGCCGCCGAGGCGCGCGTACGCCCAGCCGCTGATGACGCGGAGGCTCGCCGGCTGCCCGACGATCGCTTCGAGATCGATCGAGGGGCTCTCCGAGCGCGCCATCACGTTCACGCTGAACAAGCTCGAGACGGACTCGTGCACCGAGAAATGGCGCACCGACAACGACGTCTCACCAGATGCGAACGATAGCTCCAAGATCGGCATGGAAGCCGCCTCCTCGACGTGACCGCCCGGACCAATGCGCGTACTGTCCGATTTTTGGCATGGGCACCCTAAACCGGCTTCGCGGTCGGGCTCAAGATCAAAATGGGCGAAAAAAGGTGTCGCTCTGCGTCAATGATCGCAGGCGATCTCGTCGTCGCCGAGCGGATCGGGCATGTCGCTCACATCCTCTTCGGCCTCGGGGCCCGTGGCCTCGTCGAAGTGGGGCGCCTCGGGCCTTGCCCGAGGGAGGACGGGGAGCTGGGGAAGCTGGCGCGGAGCACCTGGCGGGCTGTATCCGCGGAGCTCAAGAGCGCCGCTCGTCCGTGATCGGTACCGCCCTTTCGTGTGCCCGGCGGGTGATCGACGCCCACGCGTCCGTGTGCTGGAACGGAAACCGCACCTCCTTGCGCGCAAGCCCGCTCGCAATCCGCTCCCGGATGAGCCGCAGCATTGCGAGCGCGTCGCGCTTCTTCACGTCCACCCGTAGCTCCGGCAGCGCGTCCCGTAAGGCGGAGAGCTCCGCCTCCGGCACCCCGCGCACACGCCCGCTCGTGAGGATCGCCGGGTAGCACCGCTCCGCATAGAACAGCTCCCGGGCGGCCTGGATCAGCGCCTCGCGTGATCCCTCCGTGATCACACCGCGCTGCGCCGCGCGTCGCAGCGTCTCCCGCATATTCACCATGGCCTCCGACACCGGTCGATACCCCCCCTCCGCGAGCCTGTGCGCCACCGCCACCTCGTCATCGTCCGTGAGATCGCCCCGCGCGTACGCCGCGTGAATCTCGCCCACCCCCTCCATGCCGAAGGGCCCAAGCTCCGCCGCCCGGAGCGCGCCCAGGCTCGCCGCGCCGAAGACGTGAATGCCCCGCGACATCGCCCATAGCACCTCCTTGTGCGCCACGGAGGGCACGTGCTCGAAGGAGCCGTCAAGGATCCCGATGACGGCCGGCTCCTCCTGCGCCGCGCGGTACACGTCGCCCTGTGCGGCCGGGGGGCGGTACACTGCGTCGAGCTCCCGGAGGCCCTCCTCCGCTGAGAGCGTTGGGCCCGTGAAGATATGAACCTTCATCTCGTGCGCCCCTCCATGCGTCTCCGGGCGCGAAGCCCCGGCACATACCCCGGTACATCATGGTTGGCCTCGAGCCCCGGCACGATCACCCGCACCACCGGGATCCCGAAGGCTGCCTTCGTCAGATCGATCGTGATGACTTGCGAGAGCCCCGCCGCCGCGAGGCGTTCGAGGAGCCAGGCCACGTCGTCGTCGAGCGTCTCGTCTTCGTGATCCGGCGCGGCCTCGAAGCTTCGCGCCGGCGGCGACGCCGCGAGCATCCGGAGCGCCCGGCGCGCGGCGTCGAGATCGCCCCCCTCGGGCCGCTCGTGGCAATGCACGTCGTCGCGAGACCCCGTGATCAGCGTGAGCCGGCTCTGGGCCGCCTCCGTGAGCGCACGCGACAGGGCGACGGCGCGCGACGGGTGACAGCCCATGCCCCCCATCGGCCCGATCGGCCGCTGGGGGTTCGGCTCCCGGTCCACGATCACGCACGAGAAGACCGGGACTCCGATATCGGACGTCACCTCCCAGACGGCCACCTCCACGCCCGCCTCTTCGTATTTGTCGAGCAGGGACCGGCAGAGGGGGTCATGGACCGTGGAGAGGTCCACGCGCGCCTCTTTTTGTGCCTCACCGGCAAGCTGGAAGAGCGCCGTCGCGTCGCGCTCGATCAGCTCGGCGAGGGCGTGGCCGAGCGCCTCCAGCGGGTGATTGCCGGAGGCGAGGCCGTTCGAGCTCATCAAGAAGGACCCGCTGCCCGAGGGGAGCGGCAGCGTGTAATCCATATGGACCATCTCGTAAGGCACCCACATGCTGCCGCCATGGAGCATTTCCTGCCCCTCGATCCACAACGTGCGTAGGTTGTCGTGAAACACGCTCCCCGCGAGGCGCGGCAGGCCGGAGAGGTCGGCCACGCGGTGGGAGAAGCGCAGCTCGTTCCGTGTGGCGAGCCGGAGGGGTCGGTCGATATGCTCTGCATGATACTGCTCCACCGACTCCATGAGCGCCGAGGCCCGCGCCGAGGCGCGATCCGCGCCCTTGCCCTGCGATACCGAGAGCGAACGCGCGTTCGGCCGGATCGCCATCGCCACGGGAATGCCGATGGTGTCGAGCCCGGTCACGTCGGCGATGCGGGTGATACCCATGATGGGCAGGAGGCCCTGGACGCGGGCGAGCGTCGCCTCGGGCGGGACGATGCGGTGTGTCCCCCGCCGAAAGCGCTTCGCTGCAGGCGTGGTGGACATGCCATCACACCTTCCTCACGAGCTTCCCGGGAGCCGGGGTGGTTGGCGAGGGGTTCAGGACGTAACATGTGGTCCACGTCGGCGAGGGGGGCACGTAGGAGGCGAGCGTCTTGTCGCTGGACTGGGCCTTGCTGTTCATGTCGTTGAACGACGGGACTTGGCTGCTTTGGGTAGGAACGATGGTCGCCAAGGTCCAGACGTCGGGCGTGAGCGCGTACAGGGTGCCGTCGGCGCCGTAGACGAGCAGCATCCCTGCGCGCAGCGTCGCATACCCAACATTGCCGTTCGTGTCGGCGGCCTGGATGATGGCCGTCCCGAGGTTGATGGCCTCCGCCTTCCCGTCCCCTGGGCCGATCGTCACCACGGCCTTGTTCAAGCTCGTCCAGGTCACGGCGTCCACGCCGCGTACGGAGAACGTGATGTCGTTACCCGTCTCGATCGCCGTATCTCTCGGGGCTACCTCGAGAGAACCTACGTAGAGGGCGACGCTCGCCGTGTTTTCATCCTCGTCCATGCACGTGATGGTCACGGGCGAACTGCTTTGCTTGATGCCCTTCACGAGCCCCGTTTGATCGACGGTCGCAATGCGCGAGTCCGAGCTTGTCCAGGACAGAGATTGCTGCTTCGTAAGGCTCTTCAACGAAAGCTGCGTCGGCTGCCCGACGACGATACTCCGGGTCTCCGCGTGAAGGATGAGCGTGCTCATGGTTCTTCAATTGCCTTTCTCGATCATAGGTATTCCGTCTCGCCAGCGCAGACGAGCGCGCGCCGTATGGCATCCTCCGTGCCAACCTCGTCCCGCGCCGCCTCCAAAGCGGCCGTGAGCGCCTCGGGGAGCCGTTGCTGTCCCGGCTCGATCAGGGCCGCGGCGTAGCAGGCCGCCCCTTCGCGATCCCCCCGCGCGAGCGCCGCCGCCGCGAGCGGCAAGAGCGCCATCCACTGGAAAGGATACACCAGCGCCGACGAACGAAAGCGAGCGAGCGCCGCCTCCCCCAGGCGCATCACCTCGCCGAAATCGCCCTCCGCGAGCGCGACCCAGGAGAGGTTCGCGAGCGCCGCGCCCACGTAGTCGTCCATCGCCGCCGCCTCCGCCGTCCCGAGGCTCCTCTTCGCCCACGCCCGCGTCTCGGCCACCCGCCGTCGCCGCCGCCAGACCTGCGTCAGGTACGTCAGGCTCCGCGCTTCGAGCGTCACATCGCCCGTGCGCTCCGCCTCCGCGAGCGCGTCGAGCAGCCGCGCCTCCGCCTCGTCGAGCGCCCCATGCCAGAGCAGCACCGTCGCGAACGCGAACCGCGTCGCGGCGAGATCCGCCGAGCCCTCTTCCTGCTCGCAGGCCAGAAGGCAAGCCCGCGCGTTTCGCACCGTCTCGGCCGAGAGCAAATACCGCTCGCTTCGCAGCCCGATCTGCGTGAGCGCGCGGAAGAAACGCGCCCGCTGCGCCGCCGTCCCCCCTGCCTGTACCACGGGCCGCACCCGCTCCACGATCGCGGCCATCTCGTCGACACGCGCGGCCCAGTAAAACACGGCGATACGGTCGATCTGCACCTCGACCCACGCATCCCACCACGCCGCGGAAACCCTGGGCGCCGAGGCCCCGAGCGCGGCCTCGGCCTCGGCATACGCCGCGAGCGCCTCGCCGTGGTCGTGGTGGACTTCCCACGCCTTGCCGATCTTGCGATGGACGCGGGCGCGCGTGATCGCCCCCTCGGCAGGCAAGACCGCGAGGGTGTCGGCGTAGGCCTGCCGCGCTTCCTGCTGCCGCCCCACGAGCCCGAGCACGTCGCCGAGGCTCTCGAGCACGCCCGCCGGCGCGGCCCCCTGCGCCTCCTTCACGGCGGCCCGGTAGAGCCGGATCGCCTCCCCGTTCGCGTACGAGGCGCGTGCTCGATCCGCCGCGCGAGCAAAGAAGACGCTCGCCTGCGGGTGATCGCCGGCCTCCGCGTGATGATGGCCGATCTCCGCGAGCCGCTCCTCGCCGTCCGCGGTGAGCGCGAGCGCGACGCGGTGGTGCATGGCCCGGCGAAGCGGAGGCGCGATCCGCGCCTGCGCGACCTCCCGGATCGTGTCGTGCACGAAGGCGAGCCGCCCATCTCCCTTTTCTTCGAGGATCTGCCGGA
The DNA here is from genome assembly GCF_029946465.1 of Polyangium sorediatum. Taxonomy (NCBI): domain Bacteria; kingdom Pseudomonadati; phylum Myxococcota; order Polyangiales; family Polyangiaceae; genus Polyangium; species Polyangium sorediatum. Next base: position 67,350 of record NZ_JARZHI010000048.1, on the reverse strand, counting down.
CCCGCAGCTCTTCGATCGCGTCCAACATCGCGACGTCCTCGAACTTTCCGAGCTTGTCGAGCATCGCCGTGTCGACATCGCGTCCCAGCACCGCCGCCCATGCGACGACCCGCGCGGCCAGCTCGCCCAGCGCCGACAGACGCCGCTCGACAAGCTCGCCCAGCGTGTGGGGCAGCGTGATCGAGAGCGCCTTCTCCCCGAGCTGAAAACGCCCCGCGGCGTCCCGCGCGAGCAGCCCTTCGCCGAGCGCCGCGCGCAGGTACTCCGCGACGAAGAACGGATTGCCGCCCGTGTGGAGATGCAGCCCATCCACGAGATCCCGGGGCGGCTCCACGAGCGCCACCATGCTCGTGATCATCGCGGCGACGCCCTCGCGATCGAGCCGTCCGATCTGGACGTCGCGCGCGCTCTCCCGGCGCACGATCGCCGAGAGCTCCTCGGTGCGCTCCTCCAGGCGATACGTGCCGAGAACGAAAAGCCCATCGTGACCGCGCTCCTTCGCTGCGAGGGAAGCCAGAAAGCCCAGCGAGAGGTCGTCGGCCCACTGGAGATCGTCGAGCACGAGCAGGATCGGCGCGGGCGTCGCGAAGGCGAGGAGGGTCTCTTCGAGCGCGTGGATCACGCGCGCCCGGGTGGCCTCTGGAGGGAGCGGGGGCGGCTCGGGCGCGGCTCGTACGACGGGGAGATCCGCGATCGCCGGCGCGTAGGGCGCGAGCAGCTTGCCCCGCGGGCCGAGCTGCCTCGTGGTTGCCTCCGCCCCCGCGGCGCGGCACTGATCCGCGATCGCCGTGAGCGCCGGGCGAACGAGGTGGAGCGGGTCTCCACGCAGGACGGCGCTCCCGGTCCACACCGTCACGCCCTTTTGCACGGCGCGCTGGGCGATCTCCAGCGCGAGCCGCGTCTTGCCCACGCCGCTCTCGCCCCCGAAGAACCAGAGCCCCCCGCGTCGTTCGGCCGCGAGCGCCTCGATCGCCGCCGTGCTCTCGGCCAGGATCGCGGCGCGGCCCTCCAGCGCGGGTCGATAGAGATAGGCGCGGCTCCGCGACGCCGCAGCAGGCGCATCGCCGCCGGGAACATCGAGCGCGGCGAGCGCGTCCGCCACGTCCTCTGCGTACCCGATCCGATCCTCGGGCCGCTTCGCGAGCAGCCGCGCGACGAGCCGATCGAGCGCCTCGGGGACGCCGCGCGCCTTCGAGGACGGCGGCGGGGGTCGCAGGTTGAGGTGCCCGTGCCTCATCGCGGCCGCGTCGAGGCCGGCGAAGGGCGGCGCGCCCGTGATGCACTCGAAGAGGATGCATCCGAGGGCGTACAGATCGGCGCGCGCGTCGACGAGGGCGCCCCGGATCTGCTCGGGTGCCATGTACGGGAGGCTGCCCATCATGCCGTCGATCTCGATCGCCTCGCGCCCCTCGACGCCGCCGAACTGCGCGGCGATACCGAGGTCGACGAGCACGGGCGTGCCGTCCCTCCGGACGATCACGTTGTCGGGCTTGAGGTCGCGGTGCACGAGCCCGGCGGCGTGCAGGTGCGCGAGGGGCGCGGTGAGGCGTCGGAGCAGCGCGAGCAAGGGGAGGGCAGTGCGTATCGAGGCGCGGCCGCCCGCGGCGGGGGGAGCGCGGAGGCGAGGCGCGTCCGGGCGGGTCGTGGCGCCGCTCGGGCTCGTGGTCCGGGCGGCGAGGCGAGGGGACACGCGGGGCGCGTGGACGCGGTCGAGGTGGCCGCGGAGCGTCTGGCCCGAGACGAGCTCCATCGCCACCCAGGGCAGTCCGTCCGATACGCCCTGGTCGAGGAAACGCACGATCCCCGGGTGCTGGAGCCGCCTCAGCGCGTGGATTTCCCGGCGAATCGCGGTGATCGCGCTCGCGGAGGGGAGGGCCACGGTCTTTAGCGCGACGGGGGCACCGGTCGTGGGGTGTTTGGCGCGGTAGACGACGCCCATGCCTCCACGACCGAGGACGCTCGTGATCCGATAGGAGCCGATCTGCGGGAGCGAGCGTCCAGCCGCTTTCATCCGACTGCGATGTTACCCGCCTCGCTTGTGTGAGGTCGAGGGGTCTTCCGAGCGTGAGGGCAAGATGTTGCCCGCGGCAAGAGGTTGCTTTCGGGGGGAGGGGGCGTCGGGCCAATTGTTGCCGCTCCCGAGCGGCAATGAGGGGGCGCCGTCGCATGGACGATTGGCATGCGGATTGCTCGGTTTATGTGCACGGACGAATCGAGCGGTGCTCGACGGAATCGAACCATTCACCCGGCCAAACCCGACCATGCCCAACCTGAACGTGATCACCTGGAACAGCACGGGGGAGACGCCGCAGGGCGCAGCCGACCTGCTGGACGTCATCAACCATCTCACGACCAACGGCTGGCTGCCGGATCTGATCGTGATCCAGGAGGCGAACGCAGCACCCGGGGGCCCGATCTACCAGATGCTGCAGGGGCTCGGCGCCGCATACAACCAGCCACCTGCACACGCCACCGAGGGGGGCCCCGGCGGACGAGGTTACATCCTCCTCCTCCGCATCGGCATCGGCGGCCGGGGGTCCTTTGCCAGGGCCGATCTGGCCAATGATCAGGCGCTGTTGAACTGGATGAACATCCATTTGAGCCTCTCGGCACGGCAGATGGCCCTGGCCGAGCTCGCGACCATGCGTATGCCGGCGACGGCGACGCTGACCGTCGGCGGCCGAAACGTGCCGTTTCTGACGTGGCATGCGCCGCGCGGGCCTGGGCAAGTGCTCACCGGCGCCACGTTGGGAGGCGGCGCCAACCCCGATGCCTATCTGTTCCTCCAGAACTCCGGCATCTATGGGCCGCTCGTCGCCCCGGGGCCGAACAACCTGGGTCTCATTGCCGGTGACCTCAACGTGAACGTCGCCACGCTCAACCACAATACCGGTATCCCGGCTCTGCCCTACATTCTTTCCGGATTCGTCGGCGTGTCGGACAACCTCGATCACATCCTTGGACATGCCAATGCCGGCGGAGCGCCCCCCACGTTCTCGGGTTCCGGCCATTTCCCGGCCTCGGGCACGCACAACATCCTGGTCAGCACCGTTGGCTTCTAGCCGGCGCGGCCAGCAGACCAAAGAAGAATTCCCACGAAGCGTCCCCTCGCTGCTGAGGGTGCGCGTCGCCAAGCCCAATGGAAAGTGGCTTCAAGAGGAAGCCAGAGGAGATCGAATCATGCCCACGTTCAAGTTGAGCACCGCGTTTACCCAGGAGGACCTGAACCGCTTCTACGCTTCGGGGTCCAACATCGTCGTCGCCAAGCCGAACGCCGGCGGAATGCCGAACGTCGCGTGGCTCGTGTACAGGCCGCTGCTCGGCAACACGGTCACCTGGGAAGAACAATACGGCATCTACGCGTCCAACGTCGACATCATCAACGGGGCGCAGCTCACGCAGATGTCGAAGTCCGAGTTCCCGGCCCTGGACAACAAGAGCTATCCGCTCACGGCGGCCGGGTTCTTCGGTCCCCCGTCGACGGGCGGGAGCCCGGGCTCCTACACGGCCGTGAATCAATACGACAACCTGCCCAAAGGGTACCTGACGTTCGGGTTGTTCCAGGACGCGGTGGTGGATGGAACGCCGGCCCTGGGGAACGCCGTGTCCGCCGCTCCGGTCATCTACAACAGCACCGCGGTCATGACCCCGTTCACCACGGTGTATCTGTGGGTGCAATCCCAGGTGGTGAGCAACACGGTCGTCACCAACGTGACCTCACCCATGACGGAGGTCATGTTCGGCGGCCCCGTCACGGAGGTCTCGCTGATGTACGACGCGAGCTCGGGCAAGTTCATCACGGCGCCGGGCAAGACCATGGCCGAGAAGGCCCCGCTGCGACATCACCTCCCCTCGCTGGCCTGATCCAAGCGGATCCGAGGCGTTGGTCACGAGCGCCCCGGTCGCCGGAGGCCGAGCCGCTTCATCCGGTACGACAATGTTCGCACCGGTATGCCCAGCCGCTCGGCCGCCGCCTTTCGGCTCCAGCCCGCCGCCTCGAGTGCCTCCCGTAAGATCGTCGCCTCGTATCCCTCCACGCGCTCGCGGACCCCGGCCGGATCCTCGCCTTCGCCTTCCACGGGCGCGTCGGCCGTCCTCGTCGGCGCTGGCCCCTCCCATTCCACCGCCGCCCGTGCCGGCCTCTCCGCCCCCCGCATCCGCGCCGGAAGATCCTCCGTATCGATCCGCGCCCCCCGCGCCACCACGACGGCCCGCTCGATCACGTTCCGCAACTCGCGCACATTGCCCGGCCACGCATACGCCCGCAGCCGCTCGATCACCGCCGACGAAAACCCCTGCACCGCCCGCGCATTGCCCTCGTTCGCCCGCGCGAGGAACCTGCGCGACAGCGCCTCGATCTCATCCACCCGCTCCCGGAGCGGCGGGATCTCGATCACCACCGTGCTCAATCGATAAAACAGATCGGAGCGGAAGGCCCCGTCGCGCGCCATGGCCTCCAGATCCCGGTGCGTCGCCGACACGACCCGCACATCCACCGTGATCTCCCGGACCGAGCCCACGCGGCACAACGTCCCCGTCTCCAGCACCCGCAAGAGCGCCGCCTGCGCCGGCATGGCCAGCTCGCCGATCTCGTCGAGGAACACCGTCCCCCCGTCGGCCTCCTCGAAGACCCCTTTTTGCTGCGCCGCCGCTCCCGTGAACGCCCCGCGCTCGTGCCCGAACAGCGTGCTCTCGACCAGCTCCTTCGGGATCGCCCCGCAATTCACGCGCACCATTCGCTTGTTTCGCCGCGGCCCGCGCTCGTGCAGCGCCCGCGCGAGCACCTCTTTCCCCGTCCCCGTCTCGCCGTGCAGGATCACCGGCACCCGCGCCCCCGCCACCCGCTCCACTGTCGAGAGCACCTCGCGCATTGCCCGTCCCGCGACGAGCGCATCGTCCTCGAGCACCTCTCCCTCGGCGAACGCCCTCGTCCCCTCCACCTCCACGGGCCGCTCCGCTGTCGCGCGATTGACCGCGTCGCGGGACAAGCTGATCAGCGCCTCCACGGTGCTCCCCGCGTCCGGATAGGCCGCCACGCCGACCCGGAGCTGCGCCCCTTCCTTCCCCTGCGATGCCACGATCCGCTGCGCCACGCGCGTCGCCTCCTCCGTCCCCATCTCGGGCAAGAGCACCTGCGCTGCCCCGGGCCCGTACGTCGCGATCCGATCGAAGGGCCGGATCGCTTCCCGCACCGCGGCGAGCCAGTCCCGGACGTGCGGCGACCGATCCCCCACGGGCTTCGCGCGCACCACGAGCAGCGCGAACGGCCGCCGCAGCTCGCGCGCCCGCGCCGCCTCCTCGTTCACGCGGCGCAAGAACCCCTCTTCGCCGTCAATCCCGAGCGACTCCCCCGTGGGGGCCAGCACGTGAACACACGCGAGCACGCTGCCCAGCATCACCTCGTCGCCGATCTCGATGCCGGCCCTGTCGATTCGCTGCCCGGCGAGCCACGTCCCGTTGCGCGAGCCCAGATCCTCCACGAGGAGCCGATCGCCCGCGAGCACGAAGCGGGCGTGTTGCCGGGAGAGGGTGCGGTCGTGAACCTGCAGATCCGAAGGCTCCATCCGCCCCACGACGAGCGGCGTGTCCGGCACGAGCAGAGCGATCTCCATGCCCTGCTGGGCCTGAACCACCACCGCGAGCCGCCGCCCTTCCTCGGGAGCGTCCAGCGGCGAGGGCGCCGATGCCATCGGTTCGGTCTCGACTACGCCGCTCATCGTCAACCCGCGACGCTACCATAGGGCGTTTCGAGGCGGACAGAAGCGGAAATTGGAGGGGAGCGGTGAGGCAGTGCACGAGATCCGGGACCTTGTGGTCATGGTCCGGGTACTTCGACCACGGGGTCCGGGTACTTCGATCACGGAGTCGGCGAGCTTGAAGTCACGGTCTGGGTACTTCGATCACGGAGTCGGCGAGCTTGAAGTCACGGTCCGGGTACTTCGATCACGGAGTCGGCGAGCTTGAAGTCACGGTCCGGGTACTTCGATCACGGGGTCGGCGAGGTTGAAGTCAGGGTCGGGGGACTTCGATCACGGGGTCGGCGAGGTTGAAGTCAGGGTCGGGGGACTTCGATCACGGGGTCGGCGAGGTTGAAGTCAGGGTCGGGGGACTCCGATCACGGGGTCGGCGAGGTTGAAGTCACGGTCCGGGGACTCCGATCACGGGGTCGACGAGGTTGAAGTCATGGTCCGGGGACTTCGATCACGAGGTCCGAGGGCGTCAGGGCAAGCGCGCCGTCGCCTTGGCTGCCAGGCGTTCGAGTGCGTCGAACGCGCACGGCTGTTGCCGCGGATTGAGGGTCACGACCATGGTGACGCGGCCCTTTGCCACCGCCACACGGCACAACGTGCCTTCCATATGACGTTCTGCCACGTCGCCGAGGCCGGACAGGAGCTTCGCCTGCGTCGCCTTTTCATGAGGCCCTCGGACCAGCTCCGCGGCTTCCGTCGTGGTCCGGTGCGATCGAAGGTAAACGATAAAGAACCGCCCATCGTCCGTGTGGAAGTCTCGACTGCAGGTCTCCGTCGAGGTCGGCTCATCGTCGTCCGACGGCCTCATCGACAGGCCGAGGTCCGCTTGGATGTCCGCCGGCGCGAGCAATCGATCACAATCGAGGGGAACGCTTGGAAAGGGGTGACTTTCTTCGCAGGCGAGGACGTCGTCGCCTGTCTTCGCGGCGAGGAAGCAGGCGGCGCGGCCTGCCCAGCGCTCCTTGTCATCCGCCTGCCCTGTCGACTCCTCCTCCAAACACCCCCGCATGAATTCTTGTTCTTTGCCTTCGTTCACGGGGCGCCCGTCTTTCGAGAGCTCCCGAGAAACGACGGCGCGCAGGTGCTCACACACCTCCCGCGGGCCCGCCGGTTGGGCTTGGGCTGTGGGAGCGACCGTCGCATTCGTGGCGTCCGCGGCGGGAGGAGGCGTGGTGCCGCCGCACGCGCTGCCAGCCGCCGGGAGCGCGAGGGCCCACGCGAGGAGCCGAGGCCCGACGAACGTTCGCAGACGGACGGTGCCAATGCATTGGGAGGAGCGGGTCATCATGGGGGCGCCATGGGTAGCACGGCGCACGCGTGGAGCACATCGTGGAGGTTCGCCCGCCGTCGGGAGGACCGGAGCTTGCGATGGACCGGAACGTCGTGGCACGCTGCGGCCTCGACCCCGGCGGCTTTGCGGCTCCCCCGCAGGCCATCAGGCGTCATAGAACCCTTCACGACCTGCCCCCCACTCGATGAACGACATCCACAACCGAATCGCGGCCAGCTTTCATGCGCAGGGCCTGATGGCAACCATTGGTGCAAAGCTTGCCTTGGTGGCAGAGGGCGAGGTGCACATCACACTGCCCTTCTCCGAGCGGCTTTCCCAGCAGAACGGTTATGTTCATGCGGGCGCCATCACGAGCATCGTCGACAGTGCTTGTGGGTATGCAGCGTTGACGAAGGCTCCGCTTGAATGCGACGTCGTCACGGCTGAGTTCAAGATCAATTTCATGCGGCCCGCGCTCGGGGAGCACTTCTTGGCGATTGGAAGGGTCCAGAATGCGGGGAAGCTCCTCACGGTCTGCACGGGCGAAGTGCGAGCGTTCTCTGGAACGGGAGCTGCCCACAAGGTGATCGCTCTCATGCAGGCTACGATCGCGAATGTTCGGCCGTGATGCATGAGCTGTCGTTGTAGTTGATCTGCAACGGCTGGGCCGGGCCGGTCCTCGACGAGGCGCCGAGCAGACCCATGGAGCCCTGCGTGCCCGGAGGTGGCGAGGGTTCACGAACACGACTCTGCCATTTCGACCGAATCAGTTGCCGCCGGACCTCCGGTAGCGACGGTTCAGGCGGCGGGCCGCTGCTCCCAGTCGTTTTTGCAGACGGTGACGCTAAAAGCCGGGTCGTGAGGTTCGTCCGTACACAACCCCCTTGCCGAGGGTTCGTCCGCGTGTGTAGGATGCTCGTCCCGTGGTTTGTCCTTCCTCACGCGCGACTCTGCTGCTTCTGCTCACGCTTTCGGCTTCCACGATGGCGGCGGAACCCGAGACGTCTTCTGCTCCGCCGAACGACCCCAAACCCTCGCGCGCGAGCCAGTATCGCAAGTTGAGCCCCGAAGCGGAGGAACGATTCAAGTCGCGCGTTGCCGTGGGAGATCGAGCCCTCGAAGCGGGCCGACTGAATGAGGCTGCCGATGCGTATTCGGAAGCCCTCTCGATGAAGCATGACCCTCGCCTGTCCGGACGCCTCGGTCTCGTCCTCTCGATGTTCCTGCCGGATCCACGAACCGATCTCGAAATGGCATTTGCACTGCAAGTTGCCGTATCGGAGGCGGCCGGGATCTCGTCCGCCGAACGCAGGCAATTCTTCGAGGCGTACGAACGCGTGCGCCGACGCGTCTGTCGCCTCGATGTCATGACCAGCGACGTCGACGCCATGATCTCGATCGGAAGCGACAAGCGTGTTCGAAGCGAAGGTGCGTTTTGGACGTTCATTTCGCCTGGTGAGACGAAGGTCACGGCGACGCTCTCGGGCCGAGAAGACTTGAAGCAGACCGCTGAATGCGTCGGCGGGAAGTCGATGCTCCTGCAATTCGAGTTTCCTGAGCCTGCCCAGGCGCAGCCACAAGTCATCACGATCGAGAAGGAGCCGAAGGAACGACGCGTGGTTGTTCGCGAGAACGGGGCCCACGAGAAGGTGGACCCTGCGAGCGCACCGAGAGGTCGTGGCCTGTTCAGTGCCGAGGGTGGAGCCACACTGGTTGTGGGGGCTCTACCGTCTCCAGCGATGGGTGCTTCGCTTGCCGGCTGGTATCGTCGAGAAGCCTTCTCCGTGATGGCTGGCGTCCGGGGCGTGTGGTCTGTCGGGCCGGTGGAGGCTCGCCCGATCGATGCATTCCTATTCAGTGGGTTAGGTGGTCCCTGCGTATCGTGGAAGTGGCTGGATACGTGCGTGTTGGCGAGCCTCAACGTGATACAATATGAGATGGCCGACACCTCGCTGTACTTGCCTGACAGGGAAAGTGAGGTGATCCCGGGCGTCGGGATCGGCGTCGGGGCTCGCTACAAGATCGCTGGACCGTTCTCGGTTCGCTTGTTCGGAGACGTTTCCTCTATGCTCAGGCAAACGTCGATCTCGATCCGAACGTCCGACAGCGCCACCCCCGTCTGGAGTGGTGGCCGGTTCATGGCTTCGGCTGGTGTCACTATTTCCATTTCACAGTAGCTCGGAGAGGGTATTTGGCATGATCTTCGATCGATATCACGCATCCTGGACGGCCGGCATCGTTGGAGCACTCGCGTTCGGCGCCATCCTGGCCGTTCATGGATGCACAACCGAACCGTGGGAGCTCGAATTCCACTGTAAACCGGACGCGAACCCCGATGCCGATATCCATGGGGATTGCTTCCCTCCCGATGGCGGCAATGGGCTCGAACCCCTGTCGTGTGTCGCGCGAGGCGGGCAGTGTGTGCCGATGGGGACGTCGGACTTCCGTGAGAAGGCCGTCCTTCTGTGGATGGGGGCGGAGGAAGAGGCTCCCGACTGTCCCGATCGAGCCGATACCGTGTTTTATACCGGGTTCGCCGACCTGTCGGTGCATGTGCAATGTGCGGCTTGCTCGTGCGGACCCGCGTCTTGCACGCTCCCCAGCTCGATCAACGTCGACTCCGCGAGCTTCTGCCAAGGCGCCAATCCCACGGAGTATTCAGGCCCGGAAGGTTGGGACGGTTCGTGCGTCTCACCCGACGTGCTCCCCTCGGGAAGCTTCTCGTCGATCGAACTGGCGGCTCCCAGCGTGACGGGATGCGAGCCAATCGGAGACCCTGCCCCCAAGGCCCCGGGCTTCGCGCCTGGCCGGCCTGGTGGGCCCAAATCGTTCGCGAACGGCATTTCCTGGGGGAAGTACGCGAAAGCCTGTCATGGCACGGCAGAAGGGCGTTGCGAGTCCACGAGCGAGACGTGCCTGCCGAGCACCGAGCCACCTCCGCCCGAGTTCAGGCAATGTGTGCAGTACACGTTGCCCGTGGACGAGGCGAACCTGCCGCAATGTCCCGAGGCGTTTCCCGAGCGGGTCTTAACGTACCGGGGGACCACCGGGAAGGTCGAGTGCTCGTCCTGCGAATGCGGGGAGCCTTCGGGTGCAAAATGCAGCGCGATCCTGTCGGCGTTCCAGGACCCAGCATGCGGAGGCGTTCCCATGTCGCTGTTCGAGAACGTCCCGGCTCTGGACGGGAGCTGCATCAACTTCGGCGCAGCTTCCTTCGCCCTCGGATCGATCTCGGCGAAGTGGACCGTCAACGAGCCCGGGACGTGTGAACCGAAGGGTGGGGAGCACGTGGGAGAGGTGAAGGGCGTCGATCCGAGGGTCTTCTGCTGTAAGGGGTTGCCAGACGAGTGATCCCGTAAAGGGATCATTGTTGGGCGGCAAGGGTGCATAGAAGACCACAGTGGTTGCGAGCGCTCTTTTGCTTGGAGTTCGAGAAGGAACTGCTGGCGCAGTTGAACATGCAGAAGTCAGGGCAGGGCCGGTCGGGGCTCACGTGGGGGGCATCTGTCTGCCCACGCTCGCCCGGGACGTTGGTTTTCACTCGCTCGCCTTCGAGGTGAGCTTTCTCGTACCGTACTACGTCCTCCATAGTTACCGCTATCTCTACCTCGACGAGCCGGACAGCTACGGCAATCTCTTCCCACCGGTGGAGCGGCGCTTCGAATTCACACCCGAGGAGCAACCCTATGCGGATGGGGTCGCACACGAAATCGCAGTCGTGTATCCCGGGTACGAGTTCATGCCGCCCGAAGTCGGCCATGTCGTCGTTCCAGATGTTCAACACCATCTGCGGTATGCGGGTGAGGCCACGATCTACGATTGCCTGATCGACGAGCAGGCGCTCCCGCGCAAAAAGGACGCCTGAATCTCCCTCCGGCAGTCCGACCCCGACGAGACGTGGCCGAGGTCAGCCCCGGCTGTAGCCTTCGCGCGAGGCTGTTCTTGACGTCCAGGACCCGTTTGTCTTACCTACGCGCTCCGACCCAGGCCCGCTCGCCCCACCCCCCATTGAAGACCATGCTCACTGCCCGCCAGATCGAAGAGATTGCCTTGCGGTTCCTCCCGTTCGAGCACGACGGGGACACCTTCGGGTTGCGGAGCCTTTTTCAGGAAGACAAGTCGCCCTCGGACGACATCCGGATCGAAGGTGAGACCCTCTCCCTGACCCACATGCTCGTGAAGCGAATGCCCGATGGCAGCATCTCCGACGTCTACGAGTTCGAGGACCGCTACGACCTGACGACGCTCACCGAGGAGCGCTGGACGGCCTATCTGGAAGGCTTCCGGCGCGCGTTTCCCGCCATCGAGCACGACCTGGAGAGGATGAGGCGTCCGGAGGTGCTCGACGATCCAGCGAACGTGACGGCGGACGATTTCGAGCGGGTGTTCCTGACGCCGAGCCCCGAGGACGAGGATGTCCGGCCGTTCCTCGAAAAGACCGAGGAGGGGTATCAGGCCTTCCTGCTGAAGGCGCGGCCCAAGGGCAAAGAAGACGCCCGGCGCCGGCGCGCCGAAGCCGTCGACAAGTTCATGGCCCGCCACGCGGAGGTGGCAGCCCGCGTCGAGCAGACCTACGGGCTTCTCCTGCCCAAGCATGCGGCGCTGACCTGGGCTTTTTTCGCGAGCCTCTCCCCGTATGAATGGCGCGCACCCGCCCAGCGCCTCGGCATCGGCCCGTATACGGTGTCCTCGGGGGTGCTCAGCCTCTATTCGGAGCGCGCTTTCCAACGGCCGCTCAAGGAGGGCTTTGATCCGCGGATGCACTTCGTCGCTCCGGCCTTCCCGCCGGAAGCCCTGATCATGTTCTGCGGGGATTTCAACGCGTTCGCGCTCTTCTATGACGATCCGGACTACCTTCCCAGCGGCGCGGTCGTTTACGACATGGAAGACAAGTCCCGCTGGATGGGAGAGACGTTCCTCGACTTCTTCCGGGACTGGGCCCAGCAGCTCGTCACGTATCCCGCGTTTCTGCGGGATGAGGACGGGAAGATCGACGAAATCACGTTCTTCAACATCCGCTTGTTCCTGGAGGCGCTCGAGGAGTTCGAGGAACATACGGAGCCGGTCCGCGAAGAAGATCGCGCCCGGATGCGCTGGCCTTACAGCGAGCGCACGCAGAGGGCGGAGCACGGCTCGGGGGTCGGCATTTGCACCGATCAAGGCGATGGAGCGGGCTTCGAGATCCCGTCGGACATCCATGCCGCCGAATCCCAAGCGGCCGTCGCGCAGGCGGTCGCGCGCGCCAGGCAGCTCCTCGCGGAAGGAGATCCGCGTTATGCCTTGGTGCTCGGCCGGGAGCTTCATTGCGCCTGCGGGGTCCCGGACCGGAGAAATTTCTCGCCGCTCTGGCAGCCGGAGGCGCTCTCGTTGATGGTGGCCGCGTACGAGGCCCTCGGGCGCGGCGCGCTCGCGCGCAAAGCGGAGGTCCACCACGCAAACCGCGGCATCTTCATGCAGGACGTCTATGAGAACGCAGATCCCGCCACCGAGCCGCTGGGGTTCGAGTCTGCCGTGGCGCTTGCGGATGACTATTTTCCCTTTCTGCTCCGTGACCACAGCCTGGGCTTCGAGACCGCAGACGGACAGCGCGCGGAACCGGTCGATTGCATTCAGCTCCAGGATGGAATCCTCACCGTGAACCTGGGCTTCACCTACACAAATCCCGCGGACGGCTCGGGCGTAGGGTTTTTCGTGGCCGCGCAGTACGACGTGACGAACGTCTCCGTGCAGCGCTTCCGCGCGTTCCTCGCCGGCTGGCAGAAGGCGTTCCCGGACCTCGTGAGACGCTGGGAGACGTGCATCAAGCGTATTGAAGAGGAGAACGCGGATCCCTTCGAGGGGATGGACATGGCGGACATCTGGAGCGCCTACGCGCTGGCCAACGAAGCGAATACCTCCGAAGAGGACTTCGCGTGGGCCATCCGCGACGGTCTCCAGAGCGGCGGCAGAAACAAGGAAGAGCAGTACCGGGCGTACCTGGAGGCCGTGCATCCTTCGGACGTGGAGCAGGACAAGCGTCGCTGGGCCGCCGCGCTCGAAACGGCCCTGGTGCGTTTTCCGGCGGTCGCGGCGCGGGTGGAGAAGACGTACGGGCTGCGCCTGCCGAAACATGTCGCGCTCGCGTGGGCCTATTTCACCAGCCTCACGGAATCCGAGGCGCGTGGTTTCCGGGAGCTGTTCAGCGTCGACCCGGGGGGCGTGATGGACCTATTCGAAGACGGCGGGCTCGATCGAAAGGTCAAGGAGGGCTTCGACGAGCGATTGCACCGGGTCCAGCCGTGTGATCTCCCCGAGGACCTGCTCGTCGCGTCCGCCCGCGCCGACCATCGGCTCGTCCTGGTCTACGACGATCCATCCTGTACACCGAGCGGCGTGATGCTCGTCGACGATGGTTTCCGGGTTTGGCGCGCGGAGACGCTGCTGGATCAGATTCGCGCGTGGCTGGACGGCGTGCTCGAAGACCGCGTGGACCGCTACGCCCACCGAAAGGACGAGAAGCTTCTGGCGCGGCGGCTCTTCGAGGTGCTGGACGCATTCGCGGAGCACGAGGAGCGAATCCGACGGGAGGACCGCGCCGCCATGCGCTGGTCCTACGCGGAGCGGAGCGCGGCGGACTTCAAGCTGGGCATCGTGGGCATCCGGACCGAGCAGGGAGATGCCGAGGGAAGGGAGCTCGCGGACGCGCTGACGAAGTACCAGGATGCGGAGGACGAGGTGCAGGCGAAGCTGCCGGGCTGGATTGCGCGCGCCAAGCGAGAGCTCGCGGAGGGAGATCCTCGTTATGCGCTGACCCTCGGGCGGGAGCTACATGCGTCCTATCCCTGGCCGCCCCAGGAGGAGCGTCCCGCCCTATGGCAAGCCGAGGCCCTGGATCTGATGGTCGCAGGGTATGAGGCCCTCGGGCGGCACGCCCTGGCGAGGCGGGTGGAGGCCCACCACGCCCATCGGACTCTGTTCCACGAGAGCGCGTACGAGGACGAGCCCTCGTCGTGACCTCCCCTTCGACCGGGAGAGCCTAAGCTTCGTCTTTGCGCTCTTCCGCGGGCATAGCCTCTTCGGCCGGCGGCGGTGTCGGTGCCGCCGCTGGTGCCGGTGCCGCCGCCTCGCCGGGCGCCGCGATCACCTTCCGAATCGCCGTCAAATGCCGCTTCGTCACGCCCGTCACGGCGAGGATCTGCGCGTCCGTGGCCGTGCGTAGCGCCCCCATCGAACCGAGCTCGCGCAGGAGCGCTTTGCGCACGGCGTCGCCGAGGCCCGCGATGTCCTCGATTTCGGAGCGCAGGCGCCGCGCTTTGCCGAGCTTTTCGCGGATGTGGTTCGCGAACCGGTGCGCCTCGTCGCGGGCGCGCGCCAGGAAAAACAAGGACGAGCTGCCCGGGCGGAGCAAGATGCCGTTCTTCTGGCCAGGCAAGTAGACGCGGTCGACCATTTTCTCGCCGATCACGCTCTCCCGCTCTTTGGCCAGGCCCACGATCGGCAAATCGTGGAGCCCGAGGTCGCGCGCCGCCGAGAGCGCCACATTGAGCTGGCCCCGCCCGCCGTCGACCACGAAGAGGTCCGGCAAATCCCATTCGGCCTCGGCCTTTTTGCCCGACGACGGCGGCGGCGCTTCGGTCTCCGGCTCGGTCTCGGTCTCGGGCTCCGCCATTGCGTCCACGGCCACCTCGATCTCCGTCTCCGTGGCCAGCTCCGCCTCCGCGGCGGCTTCGGCGGCGACTTCCGCGGCGGCTTCCGCGGCCGCCTCGGCCTCCTTCACCTCTCTCGCCGTGCGGCCGCGCCGGAAGCGGCGGGCGAGGACTTCGTACATCGCCGCGTAATCGTCGCCTTCGGTCTTCGTGCGCACCCGGAAGTTGCGGTAATGCTTGCGGTCGGGCTGGCCGTCGCGCAGCGCCACGATCGAGCCGACGGTGTCGCCGCCGCCGAGGTGCGAGATGTCGCAACACTCGATACGACGCGGGAGCGAGGGCAGGCGCAGGCGCTCGCGGAGGTCGTCGAGGCGCGCTTCGATGTCGTCCGAGGCGCGTTGTTTTTCCTTGAAGGCGTGCTCGGCATTCTCGCGCGCCATCGCGAGGAGCTCGACGCGGGGGCCACGCTGGGGCACGACGAGCGCGACCTTGCGGCCGCGACGATCACCGAGCCATTCGGAGACACCCTCGGCGCCGTCGGGCAGGACCGGCAGGAGGATCTCGTCCGGAATGACGTCGACCGGGACCTCGGCCTCGTCGCCGTAATATTGCGTGAGGAAATTGCCGAGGATCTCCTCGTCGGGCAGCTCGACGCCGCGCAAGGAGAACGAGACGGTGTCGGCGACGCGGCCGCTGCGGACCTTGATGAGCTCGACCTCGGCGATCGAGCCCTCGCGGTAGAGGCCAACGACGTCCTGGTCGACGTCCTTCACGGAGACGACGCGCTGCGATTCACGCGCGATCTCGACGGCCTTGAGCTGGTCGCGGTAGATGGCCGCGCGCTCGAATTCCATGGAGCGCGCCGCCTCCTTCATGCGTTTTTCGAGCTCGCCCGTGAGCTCGTCGTGCCGGCCTTCGAGGAAGAGCGAGACGGAGCGGACCTGCTCGGCGTATTCGTCGCGGTCGACCTCGTAGACACAAGGCGCGGGGCAACGCTTGATCTGGTATTGCAAGCAGGGCCTGCGCCGCGAGGCCATGTCGAGGTCGGTGCAGGTGCGGAGCTTCCAGTGCTTGTTGACGAGGTGCAGCGTGCGGCGCGCGCTCGTCGCCGAGTGGAAGGGGCCGAAGTAACGGGCGCCGTCGGGCGAGGGGCGGCGCACGGTCTCGAGGCGCGGCCACGCGGCCTTCGTGTCGATGCGCAAGCAGAGGAAGTCCTTGTCGTCCCGGAGCTTCACGTTGAAGCGCGGCTTGTGCTTCTTGATGAGCTCGTTCTCGAGGACGGCCGCTTCCTTCTCCGTGGAGGTGACGACGGTCTCGAGGTCCCGCACGATCTTGCGCAGGATCGGGATGAAGTAACGCGAGTCGCTGCCGCCCTCCTGGAAGTAGCTGCGGACGCGCGAGCGCAGGCTCTTCGCCTTGCCTACGTAGATCGTCGCGCCGGTCTTGTCGTAGAAGAGGTAACAGCCAGGCTTCGTCGGGAGCGTGTCGAGCTTCGCGAGGACCGGATCGGTCTCGGGCTCGGGAGCACGTGCGTCGTCGGACACTCCCATCGTCTAGCGCCGGATCGCCGCTCCAAGCAAGCTCTGGCTTGACGCGACGCCGAACCGAGAGCGACGCTCCCGTCCGCACGAACGTCCATGCCCAGCCCCAAACCCACGCCCAAGCCAGCACCCAGGCCCACGCGGAGCGAGCCTTCGACAGGCTTCCGCGTCGCGCTGACCCTCCTCAAGATCGTCGCGATCGTCTGGGGGTTCGTCGCCACCCTGATCTCGCTGATGGCCGTGGTCGGCGCGTTGACGGAGAACGGCTACGCCCGGGTGCTCGTCGCGCTCGCCGTGGCCGTGATCGTGCCGCTCGGGATCGCCGACAGGCTCCTGCCCGAAGGGCAAACCAAGGGCGGCGCGAGCATCATCACCGACGTGCTCGCGATCGTTTGGCTCGGCGTGGCGCTCGCGTTCACGGGCGCCGCGAAGTTCACCGGGTCGCTCTACGTGAAGGAAGGCGACAGGCTCGCCGCCGCTGGCTACGCGCAGCTCGCGCAGGTCGCGTACCTGCTCGGCGGCGTGCGGCCCGCGTTTCCGGAGCCGACGCCCGCGCCCGTCGCGGACGTGGCCGCGGACGCGGGCGCGGACGCGGAGGCCGCAGCGGATGCGGGCGCGGCGGCGGACGCGGCGGCCGTGCCCGCGGTCGTGGACGCGAGCGCGCCCGTGGATGCGAGCGCGCCCGGGGACGCCGGCGCGACAGGGAAGCTCGACAAGACGCCGGCCGAGCTGTTCCGTGATCTCTCGCCTTCGGTCGTGACGATCTTCGTGAAGAAGGGCGAGGCGCAGGGCGGCGGGACCGGGTTCTTGATCGACGAGGCCGGGGTCGTCGTGACGAACCACCACGTGATCGAGGGCGCGACGTCGGCGCGGATCAAGTTCGAGAACGGCGCGGCCTACCAGGACATCCAGGTGCTCATGGACAACCGCGAGGTGGACCTGGCCCTGCTCGAGATCAACCTGAAGGAGCCACTCGAAGGGGGCGCGCCGCCGGACGTGAAGCCGCTCGATCTCGGCGACTCGGAGAAGATCGTGGTCGGCGAGAGGGCGATCGCGATCGGCAACCCGCTCGGGCTCGAACACACGCTGACCGACGGGCTCGTCTCGGCGCGGCGGCTGCACGAAGGAAGGCAGTGGATCCAGATCTCGGTGCCGATTTCCCCGGGAAACTCCGGCGGGCCGCTGTTCAACATGCGCGGTGAGGTGATCGGGATCAACACGGCCCAGTTCGGCGGCGCCTATGAGAGGGCGCAGAACCTGAACCTGGCCGTGCCGGTGAACGAGCTCAAGCGCCTCGTCAAAACGAGCTACCCCGGGCGGCGCAAGCTCGGCGATCCGAGCGCCTCCTCCAGCCAGTGGTGAGTCCATTGCGCCAGAAAATCGTCTTCGTTTTGCTCATCTGTCTCCTCGGGGGGTTCGGCGCGATCTTCGTGACGCGGAGCCGCGCGCCCCACACGGCGCCGCCGCCGAAGCCCGAGGCCGTCGAAGCCGCGTTGCCCGCCCCGAGCGGGAGCGCGAGCGCAGGCCCTGGGGCGAGCGCGGTCGCGAGCGCAGGCGTGGTGCCGAGCGGGAGCGCGGGCGCCGCGCCCGTGGCGAACGGGAGCGGGAGCGCGGGCGCGCCGGCGGTGGACGCGAAGCCGGAGCCGCTGCTCGATCGGCCGCTGAAGGTGGTGTCGCTCGGCTGGGAGCTGGCAGCGCCGGGGCTGCTCGCGAACGAGGGGCAGGCGCCGGGGCCGAAGAGCGTGTTCACGGCGGCGGGGCTCGACGTGCGGATCTCGGTGCAGGACGCGATGAGCGCGGTCGAGGAGGCGCTCGCGCGCGGCGGCGGCGACGAGAACGGGGCGGACGTGGCCGTGGTGCCGCTGCCGACGTTCCTCGCGGCCTACGAGCGGCTGCGGGCCCTGTCGCCCGAGGTGTTTTTCGTGGTGGGGTTCTCCCGCGGACGCGAAGCCTTCGCGGCGAAGGACGGGCTGCCGACGGGGCCCGTGAAGGGCGACGTGACGCTCGTGGGGACGCCGGGCGCGCCGGCGACGTTCGTCGGGCTCTTCTTGCTCGACGTCGCGGGCGTGCCGGCCGCGAACGTGAAGGTCGTGGCGCCCGGGAGCCGTGAGGAAAAAGAGGCCGGGTTCGTCGCCTTCGATCGGACGGAGGCGGGCGCGGACGGCGCGGCGGGGCGCAAGATCGTGCTGACGACGGCGGACGCGCCGCGGCTCGTTCCGCTCGTGGCCGTGGCGCCGCGCGGGCTCGTGACGGACAAGGAGCGCGCGCTCGCGGCGCTCGCGAAGGGGTTTTTGGAGGGGCAGAAGAAGCTCGCCGCGGATCCGCCGGGCGGGGCGCGGATCGTGGCGGCGGCGAAGGGCGCGCCGGAGCCGCTCGCGCTCCTGCGGCGGCTCGGGGACGTGGCCCCGGCGTCGATCGGGGACAACGCGAGGATGGCGGGGTTGTCGGGGCGCGGGGCGCTGACGCTCACGACGTTGTTCCAGCGGACGTGGCAGCTCTACCGCGGGGCCTCGGTGCTCGCGACGCCGCCGCCGGAGACGCCGCCGATTGCGACGAACGTGATCGCGGCGCTCGCGCGCTCGGGCGCGCTTCCCGGCGGTGATGGGAAGAGCGAGGCGGGCAAGGGGAAGCTCTCGGAGGGCGAGAAGCCGCTCGTGGTGTTCCGTCAGGAAAAGTTCGACGAGGAGGCGCTGATCGACACGGTCGGGCTGCTCGCGGCGGTGTTCGAGCGGAGCGTGGTGCGCGTGTCGGTGACGAGCGCGGCGGGCGTGGACGGGGCGAAGTCGAAGAAGGTGATCGAGGCGGCGGAGGGGCGTTTTGATCTGGAGAGCGGAAAGCTCGTGGCGCCGAAGAAGGCAGGCGCGAAGGGGGCGGCGGTGGTGGAGGTGATGGCATTGCCATAAGGGGGCGCCGTGATTTCGGTCGGCGGGACAGACGATTCGTCGATCGTGACGGGCTCGTGATCTAGAGGACTTCCAGAGGTCGGGGCACCTCGTGTACCCTGCTCCGGATGGCATCCGAGAGCGGCCGTTACGACAAGCTCGCCGAGATCGCCTCCGGTGGCATGGCCACGGTCTACCTCGCGCGGACCCACGGCCTCGGCGGGTTCGAACGGCTCGTCGCCGTGAAGGAGATGCACCCGCACCTCGCCAAGGAGCCGGAGTTCGTCGCGATGTTCCTCGACGAAGCCCGGCTCGCCGCGCGGATCCGGCACCCGAACGTGGTCGCGACCCTCGACGTGACCGAGGCCGAGGAGGGCGCGCTCTCGCTCGTGATGGAATACGTCGAGGGGCCGAGCCTTCAGCAGATCCTGCGGCGCGCCGTTCGTCAGAACGATCCGGTGCCGGTCGACGTCGCGCTCCGGATCTTCCTCGACGCGCTCGCGGGCCTCGAAGCCGCGCACGAGCTCGCAGACGAACAGGGCGTACCGCTCCGGATCGTGCATCGCGACGTGTCTCCGCAAAACATCCTCGTGAGCACGGACGGCACGACCAAGCTGACGGATTTCGGGGTCGCCCGCGCCGATTCACGGCTTTCGAGCACGCGCACCGGGACGGTGAAGGGGAAAGTGCCGTACATGGCCCCGGAGCAGATTCGTTCGAAGCCGCTCGACAGGCGCACGGACGTGTATGCGGCCGGGGCGGTGTTATGGGAGATGCTCGCCCGTCGCCGGCTGGTGAGGGCCGAGAGCGAGGTGGCGATGATGTACCAGATCACCGAGAACGCGGCCGTGTCGCCGCGCGAGGTGATCCCGGAGGTGCCCGAGGCCGTCGCGCAGGTGTGCATGAAGGCCCTGGAGAAAAACCCCGACGAGCGTCACGCGAGCGCCGCCGATTTCGCCGATGCGCTGGAGGCGGCGGCGCGCGCCGACGGGGTCGTGCTGGCCAACGCGCGCATGGTGGCGGCGTATGTCCGGACAATCAACGTGCACCGCGCGCCGTCGGCGCTCGCCCCGGAGGGCCGGCGTTCGACGGTGTCCGGCATTTCGAGCGTGACGGGGCCGGGAGGAACGGGGAGCCAAGAGGCAGCCCTGCCCGCGCCGGCAGCGACCCCGGCGCGCACGGCGCTCACGAGCACGCGGGACGCGGAGGTCGAGCCGCCGAAGAAGAGGTCGCTGCGGGGGATGTTCGTTCTGGTGGCCGTGGCGGCGGCGGCCATCGGGGTGTTCGTAGGGGTGCGGTATGGGCAGTCGTCTCCGGAAGCAAATGGGCCGAGCGAGGGGCGCGTCACGCAAGGCGCGCCGATCGAGACGCAGGTGCCGTCCGTGACGACGGCCGCCGAGCCGCTGCCCGCCGCGTCGACGGGGGCGTCTGCGGCGGCGGCGCCGATGTCCACACCCACGCAGGCGGCGCCGTCCGCGGTGGCAAAGCCTGCGACGCCTCTTTCGACGGCTTCGACCCTTCGGACGGCAAACCCTCCGTCGAAGGGGGGCTATCGTCCTCGGGAGTTATGACGCGTTTCATGCGACGTCCCCTCGCTGCATTCGTGGTGGCGGTCCAAATCGCCATGTCGGGCGCGCCCGCGCTCGCCGCGCCGCCCCCCGCATCCGCGGCCGCGGCGCAGAAGGCGTTCGACGCGGGGCAGGATCTGTACGACAAGGGCCAACACGAGGAGGCGATCGCCCGGTTTCGTGAGGCCTACGCGATCACGAAGAGCCCGAATGCACGGATGATGGTCGCCCGGTCGCTGCTCGCGCTGGGCAAGATCGTCGAGGCGTATGAAGAGCTCGCGGCGACGCGGGTCGAGGCGGCGGTCCTGGCCCAGGAGCAACCGAAATACGAGCGGGCCCGCGACAGCGCCGCGGCCGACCTCGCCGCGCTCGAGCCCAAGGTGGCGAAGGTGATCGTGGCCCTCGCGCAGCCCGAGGGCGCCCGCGTGACCCTCAATGGCACGGCGCTGCCAGCCGAGCGGCTCGGCGTGGCCATCGTCGTGCTGCCGGGCAAGGTGGTGGTGGTGGTCGAGCCGGCCCAAGGCGCGCGGATGCAGCGCGAGGAGACCGTGGTCGGCGGGCAGACGAAGACGATCTTCGTGGCCCCGGGCGCCGAGGCGACGAAAAACGAGCCCATCACGCCCGCGCCCGCAGAATCGACGACGGGCGGCGGCGTGCGGATCGCCGGGTACGTGGTCGCGGGGCTCGGCGTGGTGGGGCTCGGGGTGTTTGGTGTGACGACCGCGATGGCGCAGAACAAATACGACGGGATCATCGCCGATTGCGGGGGGAAGCGGTGCACGGAGCCGCGGTATGCGGACGTGATCGACGAGGGAAAACGGCTCGATACGATCGCGCTCGGCTCGCTCGTGGGCGGCGCGGTGGGCGTGGCGGCGGGCGCGTTGATGATCGCGCTCGGCGGGCCGAAGGGGGCGAAGAAGACGGACGCGCGGGTCGTGGTCGGGCCCGCGGGCGCGTTCGTCGAAGTGGGTGGGGCGTTCTGAGCCGGGCGAGGGTTGGCATGACGTACAACAACACGATTTCGAGGCTCGCCTGGTTGCCGCTCTTCGTAAGCCTCGTCGGCTGCAACCGGGACTGGGACGCGTACGATCCGCGGCTCGGCGGCGGAGGCGCGGACGTGGGGACGAGCGCGTCGAGCGGCAGCAGCAGCTCCGGGGCGGGCGGCGTCGGCGGAATGGGAGGCGAGGGCGGCGCGTCGAGCAGCAGCAGCTCTGCAATGGGCGGTGGGGGCGGCGCGGGCGGTGGGGGCGGGGCTCCGCAGTGCACGATCGCCTTGAAGGACGATTTCGACGACGAGATGATCGATCCAGAGAAATGGTCGCTCTACGAGGAAGGCGGCGCGTCGGTCGCCGAGTCCAAGGGCAACGTGGTCGTGACGATCGCGCCCGGTGCCACCGGATACGCGGTGCATTACTCGACCCAGCCGTACGACGTTTCGAATTGTGGCGCGTTCGTCCAGGTGCTGGAGGTCCCGAACCCGACTGCAGAAGCTTATGCGGCGTTCCAGATCGGCACGGGGAGCGATAACGCGGTCGAGATCGCTTTCTACCAGGGGACGCTGTACTGCCACAAGATCCTCGCCGACAACTACATCGATGTGGCGTTCACCGAATACGATCCCATCGAGCACGCGTTCTGGCGCCTTCGCGAGCAGGACGGGACGACGTTCTGGGAGACGTCGCCCGACGCGCAGCAATGGACGGTGCAGGCGAGCGAGCCGAACCCGCTGCCCGTCGTCGGAGAGCTGTACGTGGCCCTGACCGGAGGGATCGACGCGCCGGCGCCGAACCCGGGCCGGGCACGTTTCGACAATCTGAACATCCTGCCCTGACGCGGGCCGGCTGTTCAGCGCGTCAATGTGATTCGACGCTGATCACGTTGCCCGTCACGTCCGTGGCCACGGCCCGGATGCGGAGCAGGCCGCTCGTGACGGTGCCGACGAGCCCCGTGAACGTGAAATCGACTTCGTACCTGGGCATCGTGTTGTTGTATTTTTGCGGCCGCACGAGGATACCCTCGTTGTCCGGGTCGTCGATGACGACGTCGGACTCGCTCGACGAATAGGTGCGATTCCAGTCGTCGATGTCGTAGGCCCGCTCGGAGAGGGGCACGAGGCCTTCGAGGATGGCGCCGGCGTCGGCCTCGAAGGTGGCGACGGAGACGCGGCGGAGATCGAGCTCGCCCGCGCCCACACGCGCCGTGATCGTGACCTTGGGCTGGAGGGGGTTCGTCATGTCCACCTTGCCAATCTCCAGGGTGGGTGCGCCTTTGTCCGTGTAGGGCAGGACTTCGAGCGGGTGGACGCAGTCCTTTTTGTTGTCGCCGGGCTTGCGAATCTCGAAGTGCAGGTGCGCGAAGCCATTCGAGGCCTTGCCGCTCAGGGCGATGACCTCGCCGGCGTCGACGCTGTCGCCGACGTCGACGTCGACCTCGGAGCAATGGACGTACGTGCTGTAATAGCCGCCGTGATCGACCTTGACGAGCATACCGCCGGCGCTCGTGTTTTTCTGAATCTCGCTGACCCGGCCCGCGGCGACCGCGTAGACGTCCGTGCCCTCGGGGACGGCGATGTCGATGCCGCGATGAAAGTCGTAGACGTCGTCTTCCGTACGGACGCGGGGACCAAAGGTGGATGAGAGCGGAAAATCACCCTCGGTCGCGCCGCTGATAGGCCATACGACTGGTCCATCGGCGCCGCAGCCGGCGAGGAAGAGCGCGCCCGCAGAAACGAGGACGGAAGCACCCCGCAGCAATAAGAATTTCATGAATGTATGATATCATTCGTAGCCGGTCGCGGGAGGGAAATGCGCCGGCGATTGCGTGCCGTTCAGGGCAACGCGGCGCCCTGGGGCAGCTCTGCGCGAAAATTCGGCGCAAGCAGATCCCGCGCGAGCTGGACCTCGACGAGATCGAAGATCGGGCTGTCTGCGACTTTACGCAGGCGCTCCTGTGTGGCCGGGTCGCCCGACGCGCGGCGTGCCATGGCCGTGTAAAACTCCGCCTCCACTCGCTGCGAGGCATTCTGCGCAGCCGCGAGGAGGCCTTCGTCCGTCATACGCCCGAGCGCCCACTGCGCGAGCTTGACGACCCACGCGTCGCGATCGCCATTCGTCGAGAGCGCACGCGCAGTCGTATCGTCCGGCGTCACGCGAAGCTCCCGTTCGAGGAGGAAGAGCCAGAGGCCGCCATAGATGCGTTCTTCCTGATCGACGTCGGCTTCGAGGCCCTGGCGAACAGCCGCGCGCGCGGCGTCGAGGTCACGCCGGACGAGCGCGCGCGAGACGACCTGGAGGACCGTGGCGCCGAGGGCAGGGCGATCGGTGGCTGCAATGGCGAGGGCCCGATCCTGCGCGCGTCGCGCCGCCTTGGCGTCGCCGTACGCTTCGAGGACGCGGCCGAGCAAGGTCTCGGCCCGCGCGCGCGTGCCCGCCTCGCCGCGTTGCTTCTGCGAGGCGAGCGCCGCGGAGAGCGCGTCCGCGAGCTCGGCCTTGGCCGCATCGGTGGCCCCGAGGTCGCGGTGAATCTCGAAGGCGAGCAGGTGCGCCTCGGCGAGGTCGGCGAGGGAGGCACGCGCGTCGGGCGCGGAGAACGCGCGGCGCAGGTTGTCGAGCGCCGCTGCGGAGTCCTTGGCCTGACGATCGGCGCGCGCGACGCGGAGCCACGCGGCGACCGAAGGGTCGCCCTTGGCAGCGGCGACGAAGAGCGGGCGCGCCGCGGCGAGGTTGCCAGCGTGCACCTCGACGGAGGCCATGAGCAAGCGCAGGCGCGAAGGCGTGGGTTCGAGGCCCGCGGCCGCAATTTCCGGGCGATCGGCCGCCGCGAGCAGAGGCGCCGCCGCGCGGAAGGTGCGGCGCACGGCGTCGATGTCCCCGATGTCGGCGTCGATGGCCATGCCATCGAAGACGATGTGGTTCGCGGCCGCGAGGAGCCTCGCGTTCGGCTGCGGGCCGAGCGCGCTGGCGAGCACGGCCGGCGCGCCCTCGGACATGCCGAGCAGGACGAGCTCTCCGGCGAGGATCCGGGCCGCGGAGAAGTCCTTCGGGTCCTTGCGGTACGCTTCGAGCACGCTGCCCCAAAGGCCCGCCTCGACGAGGCGCGGATCGAGGCGCTCCTCGCGGTCCTCTTCCTCTTCGTCGCTCATCGGGGTGCGTTCGTTGACGAAGGCCGAGGCAAGCAGCTCCCACGCGCGCGCGTCGCCGTCCTCGGCGGCCATCAGGAGGCCCTGGCGGAGGCCAGGCGCGGCGATGAGGCGGACCTCGGAGCTCTCGATGCGCGAAAGGGCGCTCTGCGCGTCGCCGTGCCGCGCGAAGATCGAGGCGAGCATCATCGCGCCGGTCTCGATGGCGCGCGCGGCCTCCATGGCCTCGGCGCGCTCGGGCCGCTTGCCCGTCTGCCGGAAGATGCGGTTGATCTCGATGCCACGCCCGACCCACGCCTCGATCGCGTTCGCCGCGGCGTCGAGCGTCTCGCCGGACGGATCGACCATGGCGCGCGCAGCGAGGTACCGCGCCTCGGCGCCGAGCTTCACGCCAGGGCTGCCCGCGTGGGTGTCGCCCATCCAGCGTTCGAGGTTCGCGAGGTGCTCGTCGAGCTCGGTGCGCCCCGGGGCGTTCGTGCCGAGCGCGGAGGCGCGCATGCGCATGAGCGCGTGCACGCGGCCCTCGTCGCCGAGGCCCGAGAGGTGGCGGATCGCGCCGTCGAGCGCGCGCGCGCCGGTCGCGTCGACCATCGCGCCTTGCCCTTCGCCGACGCGGACGAGGTAGAGCGCGCCGAGCACGCTCGCGGTCCCTCGCTCGGCATGTCCGAGCGCGAAGCGGCGTTCGGCATGCGCGAGCTGGCGGCGCACGACGCCCGCGACGAGGCCGAGCCGCTGCGGGGTGCGCGCGCCGTCCGAGAGGACACGCGCGAGGCTGGCGGAGAAGTCCGCGTCCTGGACGTCGACGGCGCGGACGGGGCCCTCGACGACCTGCACGGGGGTCTTCGTGGTCCGGTTCGACGTCCCGCAGCCCACGGAGCCGGCGGCGAGGAGCGAGGCGAGGATGGCTCGGGCGAACGCGCGCGCGCGGGGCGTAGATCTCGAAGGCATCTTCGCGGAGTGTACACGGCGGGCGCGAACCTGCACGAGGGCACGAGGCCCCCCGGACGTCGGAAGCAGGCTGGAAACCGGCGTAGACGAACCGGAGCGCTTCGCGCTTACGCCTTCGTGCTCAGCTTGTGTCCGAGGAGCTTGCCGGCGAGCTCGTCGCCAAGCTCGTTCGCCATGAGCTTTTCGACGATCGCCTCGGTCTCGCGTCGCTCTTTCTCGTCGTTGTACTGGAACTCGATGCCCATGCCGGCGGGGGAGTCGGGCGTGGCGTCGACGGGACGCACGATCCACTTGACCCGCCCGCGGAGGCGGAGCGGCTCGGCCAGGTTCTTGATGCTGAGCGCGAAGACGAACTCGGTGTTCACGTCGAGGGGCCGGTCCGTGCGGATGAAGGTGCCGCCCTTCGAGATGTTGCGCGTGTAGTCGGCGAAGAACGTGTTGAGCCGCTTGTACTCGACGTTCAGCTCGATGGCCGCGCGGCCTCCGGTGTTTCGCCGGTCGCTCACGGGAGTAACCTATCCCCAACGTCGCGAGACTACAATCCGGGCATGCACTGGAAGGAGAGGCTCTCCTCGCTCAAGCGGGCCGCCGAGGATGTGGTGTTCGGGGCGCGGACGGTAGGCCGCGTCGCGATCCAGACCAAGATGCCGAGCCACATCCGCTGGACCGGGCTCGAAGCCACCGCGCGCGAGCTTTTGCGGACACGCAAGGCCACGCCGCCGCTGCTCTTTCACTTCATGGCGCACAACGATCCGCACACCGTGGGCCTCGTGGGGCTCTCGGCGTCGCCGAGCGGCAGGCTCATGGAGGATCGCGCGTACTCGTTTCAGGAGATGAACGAGCGCATCGAACGCATCGCCGCGGGGCTCGCGGAGCGAGGTGTTCGGCCCGGCGATCGGATCGCGCTGATGATCAAGAACCGGCCGGAGTTCGTGCTGCTGCAGATCGCCGCGGGGAAGCTCGGGTGCGGCGCGGTGAGCTGCTCGTTCCGGTCGACGCCGAGCGAGCTCGAGTACGTGGTGATGCACTCGGGCGCGCGCGCGCTGTTCTTCGACGTGGACGTGGTCGAGACGGTGCGCGAGGCGGCGCCGAAGCTCGCGCAGATCGGCGGCGCGCGATGTTTCTCCGTGGGCGGCGAGGCCCTGTCGTTCCCGACGCTCGAAGCGCTGGTCGCGTCGGCGAAGGGGCCGCCGCCGAAGCCGGGCGACGAGCCCGCGGTGGTGATGTACACGTCGGGCACGACGGGCAAACCCAAGGGCGCGGTGCGGCAGTTCGCGAAGGGAGCGACGAGCGCGGCGCTCGCGTTCATCGGGGAGACGCCGATGGAGATGGGCGAGGTGCACCTCGCAGTGTGCCCGCTCTATCACGCGACGGCGTTCGGGTTCATCACGATGTCGTATCTCGTCGGGAGCACGGTGATCGTGCTGCGCGACTTCCGGCCCGAGTCGTTCCTCGAAGCGATCGAGCGCTACCGCGTGACCACGACCGCCGTGGTGCCGACGATGCTGCACCGGATCGTGGAGCTCGGGGAGGAGACGATCCGGCGCTACGACACGTCGTCGCTGAAGGCGATCTTCACGGGCGGCGCGGCGATCTCGATCCCGCTCGCGAACGACGTGCTCCGGCTCTTCGGGGACAAACTGTTCAACTTCTACGGGGCGACGGAGACGGGCGTGGTGACGCTCGCCAAGCCGGCGGATCTGCGCGCGGCGCCGGGCACGATCGGCCGGACGATCCCGGGCGCGGAGGTGCGGCTCTACGACGAGGCGGGGCGCATCTGCGGGCCGGGCGAGGTGGGCGAGCTTTACGCGCGGAGCGGGCAGCTTTTCTCGGGCTACCACGCCGACGACGCGGGCACGCGCGACGCGATGCGCGACGGGTTCTTCTCGGTCGGTGATCTCGCGCGGAGGGACGAGCGTGGCTACTTCTTCCTCGAAGGTCGCAAGCGCGACATGATCATCTCGGGCGGCGTGAACGTGTATCCGGCCGAGGTGGAGCACGTGCTGCACGATCATCCAGCGGTCGCGGAGGTCGCGATCGTGGGCGTCCCGGACGAAGCCTGGGGCGAGCGGGTGCGCGCGTTCGTGGTGCTGAAGGCGGGCGCGCGCGCGGAGTCGAAGGAACTCGAAGCGTTCGCGCGCGCTCGGCTCTCAGGCGCGAAGGTGCCGCGCGAATTCGTGTTCGTTCCGTCCTTGCCGCGCAACCCGACAGGCAAGGTGCTGAAGCGCGAGCTGCGCGCCATGGCCCTGTGACGAGCGCGGAGGTTTGGTGTAGGAGGGCAGGATGGTCCTCCGCGTTGGCCTGCTCGTCGGACGTGAGCGCTCTTTTCCCGATGCCCTGATCGCCGAGGTCGCGCGGCGCGACGCCGGCGTCGTGGCGAGCTACGCCGAGCTCGACATCACCTCGATCGATCGGCCGCCGCCGTACGACGTGCTCGTCGATCGCATCTCGCACGAGGTGACGTGTTACCAGCCCGTGCTGAAGCTCGCGGTGCTGAACGGCACGCGCGTGGTGAACAATCCGTTCTGGCGGATCGCGGACGACAAACTCTTCGGGACAGCACTCGCGGCGCGGCTCGGCGTGCGCGTGCCGAGGACCGTGGTGCTGCCGTCGAAGTCGTACGGCGAGGGCGTGTCGAACGAGACGCTCTGCAACCTGCGTTTCCCGCTCGACTGGGAAGGCGCGGCGCGCGAGCTCGGCTTCCCGATGTTCATCAAGCCGCACTGGGGCGGAGGGTTCCGTGACGTCTATCGCGTGAGCTCACTCGAAGAGCTGTGGCGCGCGTACGATCGGACGGGGATGCTCACGATGATCGCGCAGGAGGCGATCCCGTGGTCGCAGTACGTGCGGTGCATCGTGATCGGCAAGGAGCACGTGCTGCCCGCGTTGTGGGATCCGCGGCTCGGGCACTTCGACAGGTACGTGCGGGCGAGCGAGACGATGCCGCCGCTCGAACCCGCGCTGCTCGCGCGGTGCGTGGAGGACGCTCGTTCGCTCTGTCGCGCGCTCGGCTACGACATGAACACGGTCGAGCTCGCGATCCGCGACGGCGTGCCGTACGCAATCGACTTCATGAACTCGGCGCCCGACTTCGACATCACGTCGCTCGGGCCCGAGCACTTTCCGTGGGTGGTGGAGAAGATGGCCGACCTCGTGATCCGGCTGGCCCACGAGGGGCCGCCGAAGCCGGCGATGAGCTTCAAAGACGTGATGCGCTGATCACTCGGCGTCGGCGAGGGCGAGCGCCTCGTGCGCGTCGGCCTTCGCAGAGACCGGCTTGCGGGAGCCGGGCGGCGGCGCGAGGCGCTTGCGCTTGATCATCTCGACGAGCGTCGTGCGGTTCAGGCCGAGCAGGCGCGAGGCGCGGTTCTTGTTCCAGCCCGTGCGCTCGAGCGCCTGGAGGATCATGCGCGTCTCGAACTCCTCGACCGCAGCGCGCAGATCGAGCCCCTGCACGGGCAGGGCGCCGAGCAGGAGCGGCGAGGCGGGCGCCTTCGGCGCGCGGATCTCCTCGGGCAGATCCGAGACGGTCACGAACGGGCCCTCGGCGAAGCCGATCGCCTGTTCGATCGCGCGTTCGAGGCCACGCACGTGGTCGGCGAACATGTGACCTTCGAGCAGCGAGCTCGCCTCGGGGGAGATGCCGCGCAGATCGCTGCGATGGGCGCGCGCGGCGTGGAGCTCGAAGAAATGCTGGACGAGCTGGGGCAGGTCGTTGGCGCGCTCTTGCAGGGTCGGGAGCTTGACCGTGGTCTCGGCGAAGAGCGCGCAGAGCGCGGCGTGACAGCCGCTGCTCGGATCGAGCGGTCGCTCGGAGGTCGCGACGAGGCGCGTGTCGCCGTGGTTCGCGAGGGCGACGAGCTCGTCGGAGAGCTCGGCGGGGAGGCGATCGATCGCGACGACGACGAGCGTCCCTCCGCGGGCGCTCTCGGCGGCGGCGTGGAGCGCGGCGGCGTCGAGGGGCGCGCTCTCGTCGGAGAGCACGACGAGCGGGCCCTGGGCCGTCGTCTCGTGCAGGACCCGCGCGAAGAAGCGCTTGCCGGCGCCGGGCTCACCGACGAAGTGCACGGGCGCGCGGGACATCGAGAGGCGTCCGATCACGCGGACGACCTCCTCGATCATGGCGCTTTGCCCGACGACGCGAGACCCCATGAAGGCCAGCGCCGGGCGCACGGCGCGGGTCTGCGAAGAGGGCTGGGTTTCGTGGCTGTGCTGATCCTGCGTGGCCGTCGACATGTCAGGAACTCCCCGATGCTGAAGTCAGGTCCGCAATGGACTTCAGCAACGGGCATGCCAGCCAAGGAATTGACGAAGTTTCGCAGATTTACGTCAAATGGGGGGGTCGAGAAAGACCCAGGCTTGATTTTGTAAGCTATCGAAATGACGTAGGTGTCGATCCCGTGACGTTCCGTCAGGAGGGTATCGGTTGACCCATGGGGGTCAACGTGGACCCCCCTTGCGGAACCGACGTACGAAGGCCGCGACGCCGGCGAGGGCGGTGAGGGCGAGGCCACCGGAGGTGGGCAGAGGCGCGTCGGTGCCCGCGGCGCGGCAGGCGCAGCCGCTCTCCTGCGAGATGTCCTGCGACGGAGCCACGGGGCCGCCGAAGCCCACGCCCTTGAGGACGATCTCCTGGACCGGGTCGTTCGGATCGTTCGAAGCGATGAACAACGTCGCCTCGAAGGGGCCGTTTTTCTTGGGCATGAAGCGCACGGCCGTGTCCGCCGTGACGCCGGGTTCGATCTCGAGGCTCGGATCCCACGCGGGGAAGAGCTCCGGGCTGCTCGATACGATCGTGACCTTCGCGCGCGCCTCGCCCGCATTCCACAAGCCGAAGCTCTCGAGGCTCTTCTGGCCGACCTCGACCTCGCCGAAATCGATCTCGGCCTTCGGCAGCACGAGGTCGGGCAGGGGAACGTGGACGCGTTGCTTGGGGAACGACCACTTCGTCTCCGTGATCGGGAACGAGATCGGGATGTCGACGATGTCGAACGAGAAGTTCTGGCCGAGGATCTCGACCCACATGCCCGGGATGAGGTGGATGATGCCGTCGTAATCGATGTTCCCCTCGGGATGCACGTCGAGGTCGATCGAGGGGCCGTTCAAGTACTCGGCCTTCGTCTCGCCGTCCTCCTCGGTGATGTCGCCGCCCGCGACGGGTTTGCCCTCGACGTTTTCCACGACGATCCGCTCGGTCGTGTACGTCGCGGCGAGCTCCATCTGCACGTCGACCTTGAGGCCGCCGTCCACGAGGACGCTGGGAATGCTGATGATGTCGCTGAGGGGGACCTCGATGATCGTCTGCTTCGTGGTCTTGCTGGCGAGCGTGACGCCGGGCTTCCAGCCCCATGCGTCGAAGATCTGTTCCCCTTCGACCTGGAAGTCGATCTGCGGGATGTACGGGATGTCGCCGACCCAATCGTAGGGGATGCCGGCGATCTTCACGTGGAGCTGCGCCTGCGCGCCGAGTTCGACGCCGTAGTGATACGAGAGCAAGCCGCCCTCGGGCGTGCCGGGCGCGCGAAGGAGGAGCGCTTCGGGCCAGCTCGTTTCGAGCGCGCCTTTGAGCGTGACACGCGTGGTCGCATAAACGCCCGCCCACAGGTGGACCTGCAAGGGCGAGTTCGCCGGGACCCAGCCGGTGTCGAAGCTCCATTCGATCGGGAGTGAGTCGCTGTGCGAGAAGGCGATCGGGGCGGTCTTGCACCAGTCGGGATCGACGTCGCAATCCACGGCGACGACCTCGGCGCGCGCAGCGCTCGGAAAAAGCGCGACCCCGAGGGCAAAAGCAGAGGCCGCGAGAACACCTTTTCGCCAAAGAAAGCGCGTCTTCATGATCGCGGCGCATTATCGCCGCGATGCCCCGCGAAAGCCATCCGCGATGCGCGGCTTTTACCGCGCGCCCGCCATCGCGCCGACGGCGATGGCCACGGCCGCGAGCACGAGCGCCAAAAGGATCCACGGCCACCGCGTCGCCGGCTGTCCCGGGCGCTCCGCGGCCGTCTTCACGGGCGACGCAGGCTTGGGATCGAGCGCGACGGCCTTCGCCACGGCCGTGCGGAGTTCGAGCTCGGTGTCGCCGATGGCGAGCGCGTCGGCGTCGTCGACGGCCGCAGGCGCGATGACGTGATGCTCGTCCCGCGCGCCGGAGAGGGCCTCGGCAAAGGCGCGCGCGGTCTCGTACCGCTCGTCGGGGTTTTTCGCGAGGGCGCGATGGACGACGGCTTCGAGCGCGGGCGGGATGTCCCGATCGGGGCTCGACGCGCGCGGCGAGGGGACAGGCTCGGTGAGGTGCGCTGTCATGGCCGCGATGGGCGTCTTGCCCGTGTAGGGCGCGCGGCCTGTGAGCATCTCGAAGAGGAGCACGCCGGCTGCGTAAATGTCGCAGCGATGATCGACGTCGTCGCCGCGGACCTGCTCGGGCGACATGTACTCGGGCGTGCCGAGGATCATGTTGCGCTCGGTGAGCGAGGTGCCCGAGGGATCGCGGTGCAGCGCCTTGCCGAGGCCGAAGTCGACGACC
The DNA here is from genome assembly GCF_029946465.1 of Polyangium sorediatum. Lineage (NCBI taxonomy): Bacteria > Pseudomonadati > Myxococcota > Polyangiales > Polyangiaceae > Polyangium > Polyangium sorediatum. The sequence continues at coordinate 35,105 of NZ_JARZHI010000048.1, read as the reverse complement.
CAGACCATGGGCACGCGGCCCGTGCCGAGCTCGCCCTGGATGATCACGTTCGCGGGCTTGAGGTCGCGGTGCACGAAGCCGCCCGCGTGCGCGGCGCCGAGCGCGGCGCAGATCTGGAGCGTGATCTCCACGGCATCGTCGATCGAGGGCCGATGCTTGCGGAGCGCCACGTCGAGCGAGAGACCCTCGACGTATTCGAGGACCAGCACGGGCAGGCCGTCGTCCTCGGTGACGTCGAGCAGGCGCACGATGTGGTTGCCTTCGAGCTGCGTCAGGATCGAGGCCTCGCGCGTGAAGCGGCGCGAGAAGAGCGGGTCGAAGCAGAGGCTCCGGTGGATGACCTTCAGCGCGACACGCGCGTCCGTCTCGCCGTCCTTTGCGACGTAGACGATGCCGCTCGCGCCCTCGCCGACGACGGACTCGACGGTGTACCGCGCGGCGACGACGCAGCCCGGCGCGAGCTGCTCGGCGCCGGAGGCGATCGGGGCGCGCGGCTCGCCTTGCTCCACGCCTACCGACCTCCCGCAGGCGCGCGGCGTGGCGCGGAGGGCGCCGCGGACGCGGACGCAGAAGGGATCACGGAGGGAGGCGGTGCGGCGGCGCCGAGGGTGCTCGCGTTCGTACAGGCACGAACGATCTTCGGGGAGAGCTCGATCGGGTCGAGGACGAGCGTGGGATCGGCCTCGCGCCAGGCGAGGCAGGAGGTCTCGGCGAGGCCCTGGGCGTCGAGCGCGACGTAGGCCTCGACGAGGCGCTGGTGGATCTGCGCGAGCTGCGTGCGCGAGAGGTCCCCCGAGCCGAGCATGCGGCTCGCGCGCGCGACGGCGTCGACGTAGCGGCCGTTGCGCACGTCGGCGGCGAGCTGCGGCAGGTCGGTCTCGACGCGGCGCTGGGCGTCGCGCGCGCGGCCTGCGCCTTCCGAGCGGACGAGCGCGCCGGCGCTCGCGGCGAGGGTCTTTCCTTCGGCCGTGAGCTCGAGCTCCGTGAGCGGCACGAGCACCACGTCGCCGCGCTGGAGGGCTTCTCCGCCGAGGCGGTTGTACCGATCGAGCATCCACGCCTTGTCGCGCTGGCCGAGGAAGCGGTAGGCGACGGTCAGCGTGGAGTCGCCCGGACCGGCGACGTAACGCAGGTTGTAGGGGACGCGGATCTCCTGGCCTTCGGTCGGCTGGATCCAGGGCTTGGCTTCGTTCGTGAGGGCGAGGACGTCGCTGCGATCGGGGTGGCCGAGCAGCGTATCGGCGAGCGAGGTCCAGGTCTCGCCGGCGGCGACGCGGTGATGCCCGACGGACGGGATCTCCAGGCGCATGCCGGGCACGATCGACAGGCCCCTGCCTGCGTCGAGGGCGTTCGCGGAGACGAGGATCTGCTCCATCTCGACGCGGCCGTACACGCGCTCGGCGATCTGCGCGAGCGTCTCGCCGGCGCGGACGACGTGCGGGAAGGCGCCTGCGGGTCGGGCGGGGACGAGGAGGAGGGCGAGCGCGGTCGCCACGCCCGCGAGGAGGATCCTCCGCGGGCCGTGCCGGCGACCGAGACCTTGGCGAAGCACGCTCCGAGCGTACCAGACGGACGCGAGGAATGGCGACCGGTTACGCCCGCGGGGGGCAGAGGAAGGACGGCTCTGCCGCCCGACCGGAGCCCCCGACCGTCAGGCCAAGAGCGCCTCCAGGAGGGACAGGCTCTCCTCCTCTTCCGGATCGACGGTCCCATCGGCCTTGACCATACGTCGCGCGAAATCGAGCACCATTTGCCGGTGCGCGCGCGGGATGGCGGCCGGGTCGACGTCCTCGGCGCGCGGCGGCACTTGCAGCCAGCCCTCGACCTGCTTTGCCTCGTCCGGATCGAGCTTCAGCTCTTTGACCATCTTGTGGACGAGAGCGCGCTCCTTGGGCTTGACCTCGAGATCCGCCCAGGCAAACGAGCACACGAACCCCATCACCCGGAGACGATCCTCGCGGCTCAGGTTCTTCAGCATGGCGGTACTCTATCAGACCTGGTCAGGACGGTGGGGAACGTCTGCGGCCGCAGCGGCGGGCGCGGCGAGCGCTCGGGAGGGTCGAAACACGAGGGCCGCGAGCAGGCAAAGGACCGGCGTGATCACCACGTGATACCGGTCTTCGCCGAAGAAGATCGCGTGCGTGAGCGCCACGGTGGCGACCGCGAAGACGAGGTACCCGACGGTCGCGTTGCGGGCCGGCGCGCCCGGGAGCGGCAAGGCGCCGAAGAGCACGATCAACACGGCGAGCGGCCAGAACGGATGCGCGTCCGCGGAGATGCCGTGGAGGACGACGCCCACGACCGCGAGCAATGCGGCGATCTGCGTGAGCCGCGCGCGCAGCGGCAAACGCCCGAGCGGGGAGGCCACGAGGCCGAGCGCGGCGAGCGCGAGCAGCGCGACGTGCACGGCGGTGAGCACGGCGCGCCCCGTGGCTTTGCGGGGCTCGGGCCAGGCCGCGGGGTTCGCCTCGCCGAGGTAACCCATCGGGAACGACTCGTGATCGAAGGTGTGGCCGAGCTTCTTCGGGACGAGCGAGAGCCAGCGGATCGGGTCGTTCGTGATCCAGCGCAGGCCCTCGTCGCGCCAGCATTGATCCTGCTGGACCTGGCCCGTGACGACCTTGCAGCCGTCGCTCGCGCGCAGCGTCTCGAAGCGCCCCGTCGCGCGCGGGGAAGCGCCGATCGCGAGGTTCCATCCGGCGTTCGTCGACACGAAGGCGCACCCGTCCATCACGCGGCAGTTGCGCGCGGTCCAAGGCACGACGACGAGCACGGCGGTCGCGAGCGCGAGGCCGGCCGTGACGAGACCCTTCTTCAGCTTCGTCCGAAGCGTCCCGTCGCCCAGCGTAAACAGACCCAAAGCCGGCGCGCAGAGCAAGCTTTGCGGCCGGACCAGCGTGGCGAGGCCGAGCGTGAGGCCCGCGAGGAGCGCGCCGCGCAGCGGTCTTTCCTTGGCGTCCCGCGCGACGAGCCACCCCGCCGCGACGAGGCCGAGCGCGGCGAGCGGCTCCGTCATCACGAGCGCGGCGTAGATGATGAGGCCGGGATCGAGCGCACAAAGCAGACCCGCAGCGCGCGCACGGTTCTTCGTCGTCGCGTACCGCGCGAGCCTGTGCACGAGCACCGCGACGAGCGCGCCCGTCACGGCGTTGACCACGGGCGCGGTGGCGGGCCCTGCGCCGAAGAGACGGTAGAAGATCGCGAGGAAGCCGCTGTAGCCGACGGGGTAGTGGCACCACGGGTGCCAGATGCGTTGTCCCCCGACGACGACGTCGTCGGAGTAGCCGAGGCCCTCGGCGATGCGGCGGGCGCCGAAGTCGTAGTAGTGCCCGTCCCACACCGGTTCGCGGGCCCAGGCGATGGCGACGTAGAGGCGCGGCAGGAGCGCCAGCACGAAGAGGGCGGCCGAAAAGAGCCGATCCCGTCCTTCGTCCGAAGGCTTATCCACTGCTCCTCGCGCGCCCAAGGGAAAGATCTCGCAGCCTTCGCGAGTACGTCTTCGCGACCTGCGCAGGGTCGAGCTTCAGGTGCTTGGCGACCTGCTGGACGAAGCCCTGCACGTACACGAGCGCCGGCAGATCCCCGAACGACTCGTTCTCGATCGCGTTCAGGTGCGCGACGTTGATCTTCGTGCGCTGCGCGATCTCGGTGATCTCGATCCCCTGCGACTCGCGCACCTTGCGCAGGAGCGCGCCCGTGAACTGCGTCTCGGCGTTGATCTCGCGCGCGAGCTCGGCCTGGAGCATGGCGAGCTCCGCCATCTGCGCGGCGTTGCTGCTGCGCTGCGGCACCACCGTGGCCGGCGTGTCGTCGGGGAACGTGGAGAGGTCGTAGGCGCGGCGGCGCACGGGATCGAGCAGCGTGTCGTGCGCCTCCTCGATCCGCGCCTGCACCTGGCGCAACACCTCGGGCGCGACGACCGAGCAGAGCGGCAAGCTGCCCTCGCGGAAGATCTCCCGCTGCCGCTTCACGGCGCGGCGGATCTCGTCGTCGGCCGCGGTGCGTGGCACGCCGAGCACTTCGTACAGCGTGGCGGGCAGGGCGGCGGCGCGCTGCTGGGTGGCGGGCGCGCGGGGCGGGAGCGCGCCGCCGCGGGTGCTCTGCGCGGCGAGCAGCGCGAGGATGCGGCGCGCGACGCGCTCGATGTTACGCGCGCTCTTCGACGTCGGGCTGTCGATCAGGAGCGGCTGCCTGCGCCGCACCGTCAGCCACACGGCGTCGTCGTGCTCGATGTGGCCAAGGTTCTCGAGCGAGATGCCGAGGAAACGCTCGGCGATCACGGACATGCTCACGCCGAGGTCGAGGTCCGAGCGCAGGCGTGTCTGCCCGACGACGAGGTGCGCGGCCACGCGGAGCATCTCCTCGGCCGCGACCTTGGCCACGCCGTCGTCGTAGCGCTTGATCTCCGCGACGATCGCGGGCGGCGGGGCCAGCGGCGGCAGCGCCGCGATCACGCGCTCGACGAGGCGCAGCTTGAAGCGCTCCTTCGTGAGCGCGCGCCGCAGCACGCGCAGGTAGAGCGCGCGGCAGAAGCGATACGTCGTCTCGATCGCGAGCGGCTCGGGCGCCGTCACGCAGATCCCCACGTCGGCTTGGAGGAAGAGATCCAGCGTCGAGGCCGTCGTCGAGGCGCCGAGGTTCAGGAGCACGTAGTCGACGTCGAGCTTCTCGATCTGCCTCGCCCAGTGCGACCCGCGGTTTGGTCGGATCGGCGTCGCCGTCATGGGATCGTAGGCCGTGGGCAAGAGGCGCAGACCCGGCACGATCGTGCTCACGGGCTTGGCCTTGCCCTCTTCGAGCGCCTCGCTCGTCACGAGCGGCGGCGTCTCCAGGCCGAGCACCCCGTGCAGGTTCGAACCGAACGGATCCGTGTCGCAGACGACGACCTCGCGGCCGAGCTGGGCGAAGTAGACGCCGAGGTTCACGGTGAGCAGCGTCTTGCCGACGCCGCCGCGCCCGCCTCCCACGGCGATCACCCGCCGCGTGCGTGTGCCCGAGGCCGACTCGATCATGGGCGGCGGCGGGATCGTGGGTGTCAGCCGCTCGTTGTCGTCGTCTCCGGGCACGGGCACGCCCGGACGTGTACCACAGGATCTGCTTGGCCAGCCCAGGACGCGCCTGTCTCGACACCTGGGCCCAACCGAGTTAACCGCCACGCATGGCCAAAGTCCGCCCCTTCCGCGCCTTCCGCCCCCCGCCCTCCTTGGCCCTCGACGTCGCGAGCCCGCCGTACGACGTCATCTCCACGGCCGAGGCGCGCAAGCTCGCGGAGGGCAACGCGGCGAGCTTCCTGCACGTCTCCCGCCCCGAGATCGACCTCCCCGAGGGCACGGACGAGCACGACGACGCGGTCTACGCCATGGGCGCGCACAACCTGGCGAAGCTCATCGCCGAAGGCGCGCTCGCCGCGGACCCCGAGCCGCACCTCTACCTCTACGCGCAGACCATGGGCGACCACCGCCAGATCGGCGTCGTCGGCTGCGCGGCCGTCTCCGAGTACCTCGCAGGCACGATCAAGAAGCACGAGAAAACCCGGGCCGACAAGGAAGACGACCGCACGCGCCACATCGAGGAGCTCGCCGCGCACGACGAGCCCGTCTTCCTCACGTACCGCAAGGACCCCACGATCGACGCGCTCGTCCGGGCCTCCACCGAGGCGCCGCCGATCTACGACTTCACCACGAAGGACGGCGTCGGCCATCGCTTCTGGGTGCTCGGCCGCGACGCCACGCGCGCCCTCGAAGAGCGCTTCGAGGAGGTCCCGTGCCTCTACGTGGCCGACGGCCACCACCGCAGCGCCGCCGCGGCCCGCGTGCACCAGACGTACCGCGGTGACGGCCGCGAGCATGACGTCTTCCTCGCGGTCGTCTTCCCGCACGACCAGATGAAGATCCTGCCCTACAACCGCGTCGTGCGGGACCTCGAAGGCCGCTCGCCCGAGGCGATCCTCGAGCGCCTCCGGTCCGTCATGCAGGTCGAGCCGCGCCCCGACGGCCTCGCCGCGACCCCGCCCGAGCCGCGCACCTTCGGCGCGTACCTCGCCGGCAAGTGGTACCTCCTCCGCGCCCCGCAGGATCCCGTTCGGGCCGAGGATCCGGTCGCCTCGCTCGACTGCTCGATCGCGCAGGACCTCCTCCTCGGCCCGATCTTCGGCGTGAAGGACCCTCGCCGGGACAAACACGTCGACTTCGTGGGTGGCATCCGCGGCTACGGCGAGCTCGAGCGGCGCGTCGACGCGGGGGATTTTACCTTGGGCCTCCACCTCTACCCCACGCAGATCGAGCAGCTCTTCGCGGTGAGCGACGCGGGCCTGCTCATGCCGCCGAAGAGCACCTGGTTCGAGCCGAAGCTCCGGAGCGGCCTCTTCGTCCACACCTTCTGAAGCGCCTGGCCGCTTGCCGAGTGGCCTTTTCCGTGGAAACGAGACTGCCCCACGCCGATGCCCCTCACGCGCCGCCAAGCCCTCGCCTCCGGCCTCGCCCTCCTCACGCTCGGCGGCGGCGGTTACGTCTTCTGGGCGGCGTCTCGTTTCCCGCCGGACACCACGCCTGAGGGCGCCTACCTGCGCATCGCCTTCAGCCTCTCGCAGGGCGACGCCCGCACCTGCTTCCATTACCTCGAAGACTCTGCGCAGCACGCCGCCTACAGCATCCGTGATTACCGCAAAAAGGCGAGCGAGCGCATCGCGCAGGCCTACCCCGAGCCCGAGCGCACGCGATTGGTCGACGCGTACCGCACGCACGCGACGGCCGAGGACGGGGCGGACGTCTGGGTGGACCTCGCCACGAAAAAGGGATTCGTGACGCGGCTCCGGCGGGACCTCTCCGGCATGGCGAAGGTCGAAATCGTGGGTGAGCGGGCGACGGTGGAGACGGCGCGCGGGACGCGGTACGGGTTTCGGCGGCGCGAGAATGGGATCTGGGGGCTCACGTTGTTCACGGCGGATCTCGTGGCCGAGTCGGAGCGGGCGGCGCGGGATTGGGACATCGTCGAGCGCGCGGCGAAGGATTACGAGCGGGGGCGCTAGGAGCGATTCCGATGGCAGACGACGACGATCTCCAAGGGCGGCTCGACACACTCACGGTCTCCGAGATGCGGCGCCGTGTCGACCTCGTGGTGGCTTTCCTGCGCGAACAACGCCGCGCGCTCGCGGTCGAGGTGGGAATGACGCTCGAGGACGCCCCCGGCCCGAGGCCCACGGTCGACCACGAGCAAGGCCAGCGGCATTTGCAGGAGCTCATGGAAATGCTCCCGCTGCTCCGGAGGCGGCTCACGCCGGAGGAGCGCGCGCGGATGAAGCCCCAGAGCGAAGCGCGATCGGAGCAGATGAAGGAGGTCCTCGACGAGCTCGCCTCGCAGCCGGAGCTCTTCGATTCCCTCATGGAGGAGGGGGGACACGAGGTCCGGCACGAGGACATCGTGCGGATGCGCGAGGACATCGAGAAGATGGACATGCTCAAGGACGTGGAGCGGGAGCTCCGGCTCCTCGTGGAGGAGATGCGCGCGTACCGGGAGCGGCTCGAAGCGAGCGTCGCGGACATCATGAAGAAGGCAGGCGGACCCGTCGGCCAGGGCTGACCCGTACCAAGCCTTCCGTAGGCCTCCCCACGGCCCTCTTGTATGTCCGCGGTATCCCATGATACCGTCCGCGCATACCCATGGCCTTCCGAAACCTCCGCACCGAAGAAATGCTCCAGGTCTCCGCCACCTGGATCGACCTTCAATCCCCCGCTCGCGCCGCCCTTCTCGGAAACCCCGATCTCTCCGCCAAGCTCCCCCGCATCGACGAGATCCATACCATTCTCGCCGTCGCGGCCCAGCCCTCCAAGAATCCGCGGCTCGACGAGATCAGCGCCGAGGAGGCTAAGATCGACGTCCGGCACGATTCCATCATCCGGGGCGTCTTCGGGTTCCTCACCTCCACCGCGGAGCTCGTCGGCGGCGAGGCTGGGGCCGATCTCATCCAGCTCCGCGATATCCTCGTCCCCGACGGCCTCCCCAGCCTGCAAAAGACCTATCGCGCGCAGGCCGGTCAGGCGCAGCAGCTCGCCGATCGCCTCACGCCCGCGATCAAGATGCGCACGAGTGCCATTCTCATCGGTCACGTGCCCGCGCAGAAATCCCTCACGGCGTACCTCGAAGAGTGGATTGCCCTCGGCAAGCAGCTCGGCGAGCGCGAGGATGAAAAGGGCCGCCTCCTCGCCGAGCAATCCGAGCTCGCCAGCGGGTCGGCGCTCGTCAAGGCGCGCAATCGGTGGATCCGGGTCGTCAATGCGTTCGTCGCCGACGGCGATCTCGCCGAGCTCGCGCCCGCCACCGAGGCGCTCGTCTTCGGGCCGCTCCGCGACGCGGAGAAGAAGGCCGACGCGCGCGCGAGGAGCGCCCCCACTGCCAACGTCCCCGAGAAGGCCTAGTCGAACCACCTGGAACCGCCGCCGACCTGGCTCGCCGGTGGTTCGAAACCACCTGGAACCGCCGCCGACCTGGCTCGCCGGTGGTCCGAAACCCCTCCGCGCCGCCGCCGACCCGGCTCGCCGGTGGTTCGAAACCACCTGGAACCGCCGCCGACCCGGCTCGCCGGTGGTTCGAAACTACCTCGCCCCCTCGACGACCTGCCTCGCGGGTGGTTCAGTCCCGCTCGCCCCACCATGACCGCCTACCGCGGCCGCTTCGCTCCCTCGCCCACCGGCGCCCTCCACCTCGGCAGCGCCGCGGCCGCCCTGTTCTGCGCCGCCGCCACCCTGCAAGCGCGCGGCACCCTCGTCCTTCGCATGGAAGACATCGACCGCCCGCGTGTCGTCCCCGGCGCGGCCGAGGCGATCCTCGACGACCTCGCCTGGCTCGGCCTTCGCTGGGACGAGTCTCCTGCGCAGGGCGGCCCCTTCGCGCCGTACGTGCAATCCGAGCGCTTCGCCCTCTACGAAGCCGCCATCGAAGCGCTCGCCGCGCGTGGCCTCGTCTACGCCTGCGACTGCTCCCGCGCCGAAATCGCCCGCGTCGCCAGCGCGCCGCACGCCGGCGAGGAAGGCCCTCGGTATCCCGGCACGTGCAGGCCCTTCGGCATGCAGAAGCGCGACTTCAAGCGCCCGCCCGCCGTGCGTCTCGCCGTGCCCGACGACGAGCGCGCGCGGGTCACCGTCCACGACCGCGTGCTCGGCACGTACACCGAACACGTCGGCCATGGGACCGGCGACTTCGTCCTCCGCCGCGGCGACGGCGTCTTCGCGTACCAGCTCGTCGTCGTCGTCGACGACCTCCACATGCAGATCACCGACGTCGTGCGCGGCGGCGACCTCGCGAGCTCCTCCGCGCGGCAGACCCTCCTCGCGCGGCTGCTCGGCGGAACACCTCCCACGTTCGCGCACGTCCCCTTGCTCGTCGCCGACGATGGCAGCCGCCTCGCGAAGCGGGACAAGCTCATGCCGCTTCGTGATCATCGCGACGCGGGCCGCGACCCACGCGCGCTCGTGCGCGCCATCGCCCGCGCGTACGGTCACGACCTCGGCGACGCCGAAGCTCCCCTCGAAGCGCTCGCCGCGTCCCTCGACTGGTCCCGCTTGCCGCGTGAATCCGTGCGTGTGTCGGCGATCGTCGCGCGGTAAGATTGCCCGCCGATGCACCGCGAGAGCTCCGCCACGTCCGATGCGCTCATCGGAGCTGTCATCGACAAGCGCTTCCGCGTCATCCAGTACCTCGGCAGCGGAGGCGTGGGTCACGTCTACGTCGCCGAAGGTCTGCGCGGCGGGCGCAACGGTCCTCGCGTCACCGTGAAGGTGCTGCGCGTCGAGCACCAGGCGAACGAGATGTTGCGCGCGCGCTTCCATCGCGAGATCGCCGCCGCGAGCCGCGTCACCGATCCGCGCGTCCTCCAGGTTCACGACGCCGGCACCTTGCCGAACGGCCTGCCGTACTTCGTGGCCGAGCACCTCGTCGGGCTCGACCTCGCCGACACGCTCTCCTACGCGCGCACGCTCACGCCCGTCCGCGCCACGCGTATCGCCGTGGATGCCGCCTTCGCCCTCGCCGCCGCGCACGCGTCCGGCGTCGTGCACCGCGACGTCAAACCCGAGAACATCTTCCTCGTGCACGCGCCGGACGGGCGCGAGCTCGTGAAGCTGCTCGACTTCGGCTCCGCCTGGATCGACGGGGATCCGGGCGGCAAGGACTCGTTTCGTCTCACGTCGCGACGCTCGGCCGTCGGCACGCCCGAGTACATGCCGCCGGAGCAGGCCGCGGGCGAGCTTGCAGAGCCGACCGCCGACATCTACGCGCTCGGCGTCGTGCTCTTCGAGATGCTCGCCGGCGCTCCGCCGTTCGTCGGCCCGCCCGCGGTGATCGCCGAGAGGCACGCCGTCGAGCGCCCGCCGCCGCTCCGCGCGGGAAACGTCGCGCTCGCAGCCTCGACCGCGCTCGAAGCCGTGGTCGTTCGTGCGCTCGAAAAGGACCCGGACCGGCGGTACGGTTCCGCCGTCGCCATGGCCGAGGCCCTGCGCGACACCCCCGAGGGACGTTGTTTGCGGTGAGAGTGCACACGATTCTGCGGTGGACATTTGCCCCCGGGGCCGTCCCCTGCTAGACGCCCTGAATCCTCTCGAAGGGCGGCCCAGGCCGTGCAAAGCGCTCGGACGAGCCGAGCAACACACCCACGAGCCGCATGGAAGCCATGGGGCGAACGACCCCCTCTCCTCTGAATCCCCTGCCTGATTACGCCGAGGCCGACCTCGAGCCGAGCTACACCGTCGGCCCGGCGCCGCTCCCGCTGTGCGAGCCTGCGCGTCGATACGACGTCTCCTTCGACGAGGCGCGCATCGACCCGGACGTGCAGAAGGTGATCCGGCGCCTGACGCGTCACGGTCACGAGGCGTACCTCGTCGGCGGCTGCGTCCGTGACCTCCTGCTCGATCGGAGCCCCAAGGACTTCGACGTCGCGACGAGCGCGCGGCCCGAGGAGGTGCGCGAGCTTTTCCGCAACTCCCGCATCATCGGCCGTCGCTTCCGCCTCGTGCACGTCCTCTTCCAGGGCGGCAAGGTCATCGAGGTCGCCACGTTCCGGCGCAACCCGAAGGACGACGGCGACGAGTCCGCCGAGCTGCTCATCCGCAGCGACAACGTCTTCGGCGTCGCGAGCGAGGACGCCATGCGGCGCGACTTCACCATGAACGCGCTGTTCTACGACATCGAGGCGCGCCAGATCCTCGACTGGGTCGGCGGCATGGCCGACGTCGAGCGCCGCGTGGTGCACACGATCGGCGACCCCGAGACGCGCTTCCGCGAAGACCCGGTGCGCATCCTGCGCGCGCTCAAGTTCGCAGGCAGGCTCGGCTTCGCGATCACGCCCGACGTCTACGATGCCATCGTCTTCTGCCGCGAGGCGCTCGCGCTCGCGGCGCGCCCGCGCCTGTCGGAGGAGATCCTGCGTCTCTTGCGCGGCGGTCAGGCGCGCCGGACGATCTACCTCGCGTGGGAGACGGGCGTGCTCGACGTGCTCTTGCCCGAGCTGTCGTCGCTGCTCTACGACGAGGAGCGCGAGGACGGCCCGGGCATCCGGCAGTGGCGCTTGCTCGAGTACATCGATCAGCGCAGCGCCGAGGTGGGCGGGCTCGACGACACCGTTCTCTGGACCTTGCTCCTGCTCGAACCGCTCAAGGAGGCGTGCGACGGCGCGCGCGACCGGGGCGCCGCGGTGGCGGATTTCCTCGAACCGCTGATCGAGCGGCTCGCGCTCTCGCGCAGGTACGCCGACGGCATCCGCCGCATCATCGGCGTGATGCCGCGCCTCGCGACGGGCCGCGCGGGTCGCTTCGCCCGCACCGAGTTCTTCCAGGCGGCCCTGGAGGTCGCCTTCGCCGACCTCACGGCCCGCGGCGAGCCCACGACCGCGCTCGAGCGGTTCCGCGGCGCCGCGCCTTCGACGTCGTCGCTGCCGCACCATCACCATCGCGAGCGGCCGCATCCGTCCCACCGCGGACGGCGATAGGCCCAGCGCGCGGATCGCTCTGGTACGCTTCGCGGGTGTCCCGCACGACAGGAGGACCCGCGATGACCAGCTCGAACGACCTTCCCTCGCGCATCGAGAGGCTCGAGTCGCTGGAGGCGATCCGCACGCTCAAGGCGCAGTACGCGGTCTTCGCCGACCGTTGCCTCACCACGCCGAGCGCCGAACACGCCCGCGCCCTCGCGGACCTGTTCACCGACGACGCCACCGCCGACTACGGCTTCTTCGGCACGTTCTCCGGCAAGGAGGCGCTCTTCCGCGCCTTCGCCGAGCAGCTTCCCGCGAGCTCGCGCTGGGCCGCCCACCACGTGATGAACCCCATCCTGTCGGTCGACGGCGACACCGCGGAGGGGACGTGGTCGTTCGTCGCGCACAGCGTCCCGCGTGAACCAAAGGACGCCACGAGGCTGACGTATTTCGGCAGCTACGAGGAAAAGTACCGTCGCGTAGGAGGCGCCTGGAAGATCGCCTCGATCATCGTCCACTTTTCCTCGCCCTGACGCGATCCCACGCGCGTCGCGTGGAACTTCCGCGCCCTTCGTGGTTCACTAGCGGAACGTCATGCGCGTGGCTCCTCCTTCGCTCCCCGCCCGCTCGCGACTTCGACGCGCCCTCGCGCGCCTTCCGTTCGTGCCCTTCGTCCTCGCCGCGTCGATCGCCCTCTCGGGCACGGTCGACGCGCAGCAGAGCTCGATCCTGCACGAGTTTCTCCCGCCCGATCCGCAGGAGAACCTCTCGTGGAGCACGACGACCATCGACGGCGACCTGCCCGCCGCGGTGCAGACGCCGAGCGGCATCGCCACCGCGCCCGATCCGCGTCGGCCGCCCGACGCGCGCAACCTCTACGGCGGCTCGACGACCGACGACACGCCCGAGTCCACCTACGAGCCCGACCGGGACACGCGCCGCCCCAACGTCGAGAACTACGAAGACCCCTTCACGCCCTCGACCGCGCCCTTCAAGCGCCTGCGCGCCTTCGACGCCGTCCTCGACGACTACACCCTCGCCGTTCGCGACAAGACCCTGCGCCCCGTTCCCATCGGCGGCACGCTCGCGCCCGGCGAGGAGACCTTTTACGGCGACTTCTCCGTCGGCCTCGTCCCCGATCAGCCCGTGCGCATCCCGAACGTCGGGCCCGGCTCGCGTTTGCTCCGGCTGAGTTCGAACCCCGAGACGCGCATCGAGGTGCTTCGCGACGGCGCCGACAACTGGTTCGTCCGCGGACACGATCGCAAAGAGGTGCGCCTCGTGGTCCAGCTCGGCATCCCGCGCGCCGCGTTCGGCAGCGCGTTCACGGACGTAGGCTGGACCGAGCTCGATCGCCTCGTGCCGCCGCAGCCCACCACGCACCGCGCGGCCTTCGCCCAGGTCGCCGACGCGATCGGCATCTCGCGCGCGATGCGTCCGCGCGACGTGCTCGAAAAGATGGTCGGCTACTTCCGCTCGTTCGAGCCCTCCGACGATCCGCCGCGCGGCCGCGAGGACATCTACCTCGACCTCGCGCTCACGCGGAAAGGCGTCTGCCGACATCGCTCGTTCGCGTTCCTCGTGACCGCCCTCAACATCGGCCTGCCCGCGCGTATGGTCGTCAACGAGGCGCACGCGTGGGTCGAGGCGTTCGATGGCAACCTCTGGCATCGCATCGACCTCGGCGGCGCGGCGCTGAACATGGAGTCGCAGCAGGACGATCGGCCCGCGCACCAGCCGCCGCCCGATCCCTACGCTTGGCCGGAAAGCCAGGACTCCGGACAGGAGATGGCCGACCGCGCGCGGAACGACGCCGGCGGCCAGAGCGGGAACGCGCAGAATGGCGGGACGAACGGCGCCACGCCTTCGCCGAGCGCGACGACGTCGTCCAGCGCGGCCCCGCCGGAGCCCGCGCCCGCGCCGAGCGCGACGGAGCCCGCGGATCCGAACGCGCCGCCCGCGGAGATCACGGTGGGCGAGGTCGGCCGGGACGTGCGGCGTGGCTTGCCGGTGATCCTGCGCGGCGAGGTGAAGAGCGGCGGCAGCGCCTGCCCGAACGTGCGCGTCGACGTGGTCCTGCGCAGCACGAACGCGCCCGAGGGCATCGTCGTCGGCTCGCTCTCCACCGACGAGCGCGGCGCGTACAACGGGCCCGTCGTCATCCCGCGCGAGCTCTCGCTCGGCGAGTACGAGCTCGGCCTGCGCACGCCGGGCGGCGCGCGTTGCGGGGCGGGGGGGACCAAGTGACCGAGCGGGGCGAGCCGTAGGTGTTCGTCGAAGGCGCGCCTCGCCTGGCCGTCGGCGCGGCCGTGATCGATCGCGGGGAGAGCGAGCCGCGTGTCTTGCTCGTCCGCCGCGCGCACCCTCCGATGGCCGGGACGTGGTCGCTACCGGGGGGACGTGTCGAGCCGGGCGAGCGGCTGGAAGTCGCGGTCGCTCGGGAGGTGCTCGAGGAGTCGGGGCTCGTCGTAAGAGTCGGTCCGCTCGTCGAGGTCGTCGAGGTCGTGGATCCTCCCTACCATTACGTGATCCTCGATTACGCGTGTCTCCGGACGGGCGGCGACCTAAGGGCGGGGGACGACGCGAGTGAGGTGATCCTCGCGCGTGTGGACGATCTCGGCCGTCTCGGGGTGACGGAGGCCGTTCGGCGGGTGGTGACCCGGGCGCTTGTCTTGCAATGAGGTCGGATGGCGGGATCGTCCGCGCGCCATGCCAGAGGCCTGCGCAATGCCCGTGCAAGGGCCGCGCATCGGGAACCGGGCCCTTTGTTTGGGACGGATGAATCGCATGTGAGGGACGTGGGAATCCGCGCGCCACGCCGAGGCCACGTGGCCCATCGATTGCACCTCTGACCTTCGTGCGCATCCTCGAAGTCGACCCCGGTCGCTGGCGCGTCGAATTCGACAGCGGCCTGGGCCTCGAAGTGGTCCTCTTGTTCAGCCGCACCGTGGCCTTCTGGCGATGGGGCGGGGAGCTCTTCGCGGAGGTAAATATCGGGGAGTCATGAAGGCGATTGGAAATGAAGAGGAGGCTTCGGAAGAGCCTGCCCGATGTGGCAGGCTCTTCCTCTTTTCGGCGCGGAAGCCGGGCGTGGTAGTCTCCTCGCTCGAAGCCCATGACGAGAGCACGACGAACGATTTTACGAGTCACGGGTGCGGCCACGTTTGCCTTGCTCTCCGCGGCTTGTGGGGCGGGGAAGGACGGGGGCCCCGGCCCCGCGGTGCCGGGCCCGCTGAAGATCACCGCGGGGTATCGGGAGCCGCCGCGTGTCCTGTCGGGCCACCGCTGCTTGCGCCTCGCGGACGGGCGGGTGGCGGTGGTGTCGGTCGGGCGCGGGTCGGGCCAGTTGATCCTGCAGGCGAGCTGGACGTCCTCGGAGCCCGTGCTCGATTCTCTGTGTCGCCGCGAGGACGTCGTGCTCCTCCTCCGGGACGGCCGCGTGGTGCTTCGGAGCTTCGACGCGCGCGGCACGGGCCTCGAGAGGCCTTACAACGACTTCACCGAGGGGGGCGTCGGGTTCGAGGCGAAAGGTGGGTCGCGCCTCGCCGAGGTCGTCGGTCGAGAGTATGCCATCGTTTGCGTGATGGGCGGCGGCGAGGTGCGTTGTCCGCGGGACATGAAGGCGATTTACGGGGAACTCGAGGCGTATGGCCCCCTTCGGAACCTGTACGCGCAGGGCCGGGCCGCGCTGCTCGAGGACGGCCGATTCGTCCTCGGAGGCCCCGGACGCCGGAGCAACCAGATCCTGCTCGATCGGGTGGTCCGGGTATCGGTCGCGGACTTTGGATTCAACAATATCGTCGGGTGCCTGGTGCGCGACGACGCCAGCGTGTGGTGCTGGGGTCGGAACGATTTCGGCCAGCTCGGCGACGGCACGCGCGAGCGCCACGACAACCCCGTGCGGGTGGTCGGATTGCCGCGCGTGGTCGATGTCTCCACGTCGGGAGAGCACGCCTGCGCGATCGACGAGGAGGGCGACGTGTGGTGCTGGGGCCGCTCGAAAGTCGGAGAGACGGGCGAGGCGGGCAAGGAGGCGACGGAGAAGCGCGAGGTTTGCCCGATTGACGAGGCCGCCACCGAACAAGCGCGAGAGGAGGCGGCGGCGAATCCACCGTGCGAAAGCCCAGCGAAACCGGGCCCCCTCGTGGAAGAAGCGAACCGGGTTCGCCGCGTGGACGACGCGTGCGGGCGGCTCGGCTGGACGCCGGAGCGGGCCCGAAAGAACGTGACGCCCATAAGGAAGCGTGTCCCGGGTTGCGTGATGCCGGACGAATTGCACGAGGGGCATCCGGTGCCGGTGAAGATCGACGAGGTCGAGGACGCGGTCGCCATCGAGGCAATGCCCGGGCGGACGTGGGCGGTGCGCCGGGACGGGGTGATCGTGATGTGGGGGGCCGATGCGAAGGACGGCGCGCCGCGCATGCAGGCGTTTCCCGTGGTGAACGGGGCGGCCGCTTCTCCTAGTTCGCGCTGACGACCTCTTTCCGCGCCGCCACCACCCAATCCCGCGCTTCCCATCCCCGCTCCTTCGCCATCCCCACGGGCACCGGCCGATAGAGCGCCGTCGCCGTCACCGTCGCGCCCGGACAACCTGCCGGCAGCACGAACGAATGCTGGCTCGTGACCTTCGTGAACGGCGGCAGCCTGCTGTCGCTCGCCATGTCCACCGCGCGATAATGCGGGACGAACCGCTTTCCCTCCGCGTCCACGAGCACCCGCGCGAACGCCTGCCCCGGCGCACCCGCGAGCGCCGCCGAGCCCGATCCGTCCATCACCTCCGCCGCGAGTCCATCCCCGAGGAACACCCGATCTCCCGGCATGACCTCCGCCATGCCCGCCGTCACGATTTGCCCGTTCGCCGCCGATACGACCTTCGCCTCCGCGACCGGCACGCGAATCGGGATGCCTTTGTCCGCCGGGGAAAGCGTCGGATCCGCGAAGACGCCAATGCCTGGGTAGTCCAGCCAATTCCCCGTCTCCCGCACCACCCGCAAGACCTGCCCCGGCTTCGCGTGGGCCGCGCCCTCCGGCCAGGACCAGGACGTCCCGACGACCGCCACGCCTTGCCCGATCACCCCCTCCGCCCACGCGCCGCCCACGTCCGGCACCGTCGGCCCCGCGCTCGCCACGAGCACCTCGCCGCAGGCCTCGGCGCGAAGCACCAGCACGAGCGATCGCATGGGCTCGCCCGTCGGCAAGGCGTGGCCACATCCCTGGTTCGAGAGCGTCACCGAGACGTCGACCCCGCCTCCCGCCGCCTTCGCCGTCATCCACATTCCGAGCGCCAGATCCAAAAGCCGCGGCGTCCCCGCGAGCGGCCCTCGAAATGCGTGCGACCGAATCTGCTCCGGCGGCCGCACGAAGCCGAACGTGATGCCTCCGTTTTTCGGGGTCGTCTTGTCCAGGGTGTTCCAGAGCCCCTCGTTCGGCGGCATGTGGCAATGCTGGCAAGGCGCGCCCGCCTCCGCCCACGGGCTCGAAGACCATTCCGCGAACGTCGAATGCACGGGCAGGCCGTCGGGAAACCGCGCCGGATCGACCATCTGGCCCGGGAGCAACGCCGGCTGCGCCTGCTCGTGGCAGCCCGCGCAGAACGTCGCCTCGGAGAATTTGGGTTGATAACTCCCGCCCATGAACTCGTTCGGCACGTCCGGCAGCGGGCCGAACATCACCTGGCGGAGCTTCGCCAGCGGATCGTTCGAGACGGTTTCGCTCGGCCGCTGCAAAAGGAGCCGGCCCGCGGTGCCCGGCGGCTTCGTCAGGTCGATGTCCCGCACCTTGTGGCACGTGTCGCAATGGTTTCCGTTGTCGAACGCGATCCCCGTCGCCTCCAGCAGATCACGGCCGCCCGCCTTTCCGTCGAGCCCCGCCGCGTGGCAATCGGCACACGCGCCGAACGCTGTCGGCTTCTCGGCCGCGGGCAGGGCCGGATCGTCGCAGGCGAGCGCGCCTTTCGCGCCGCAACCATTGAGGTCCGGCAAGACCCCGCTGCCGAGATAACAACGCGGCGCCGTTCCCATCATCGAGCCCGGCACCCGCCCCGTCCGCCATTCCCCGCCCGCCGCCGCGCACGACGCCGCGTCCCCGTGCGCGCGCGACGTGCCCGCATAAAGGTCCTGCACGAGCGGATCCCGCGTCGCTTTCGCGTGCGCCGATTGCTGGAACTGCGCGACGAGCGTCGTGTGGCAATGCCCGCAGAGGGCCGTCGTCGCGTCGAGGTTTTCATCGCCGACGCCCGGCGGACCGAATTTGTAGCCGTCGGCATTGTCCGGCGGCGCCGCTTCGTGCAGGACGAGCTCGATCGGCCCCTCGGGCAGCGCGTCGAATTCGATCCCGGCGCTCCGGTAGCCGACCTTCGCCGCGACCACCGTGGGCGCGCCCGGGATCGACGTGGAGAGCTCGATCGAAAACGCACCGTCGGGTCCCGTCACGAGCGCGGGCGCGCCGCCGCCTTGCATCACGATCGCGCCGGGCAGCGGCGACGTGCCGTCCGTCACCACGCCCGTCACGGGGAACACCTCGGGCAACGCGCCTCCCGCGCCCGTCGTTGGACCCACCACCGCCGAAGACGACGACGACGACACGGACCCCGCCGCGCCTTGCCCGCCCGCGCCGCCTACGCCCGCGGGTTCGTTTTCGCCGCAGCCGGAGAGCATCCCGATCGCGGCCGTGACCACGATCGAGGCCGAGGCGAGACGTGTGTGTTTCCCGGGATGCCACATGCAACCGACGCTACCACCGCGCTTGCACGTTTGCGCTGGACGCTTCCTCGGGGGACGCTCGGGGCATGAACGAGCCCGCGCTCCTCTCCCGCATCGCTCGAGCTGCGTCGCTGCTCGTCGCCACCGACTTCGATGGGACGATCTCGGACATCACGACGGATCCCGACAGCGCGCACGCCAGGGACGACGCGTTCGCCGCGCTCGGAAGGCTCACGCGCGCGCCCGGCGTGCACGTCGCCGTCGTCTCGGGACGCACGATGGAAAGCCTGCTGGAACGAACGAGCGCCCTCGCGCCGGTCTACCGCGTCGCCGAGCATGGCGCGTTCATCGAGGGGCCCGACGGTGGCACGATCGGCGGCACGCACCCCGAGCGCGCGGCCGGCCTCTCCGCGCTTTGGGGCTTCGTCGAGGCGAACCACGCCCGTATCCCCGGCATGCGCTTCGAGCGCAAGTCGGTCGGCGTCGCCGTGCACGTGCGCGAGGTCGAGCCTGCGATGCGCGAGGCCGCAGCGGAAGTGCTCGATGCGTTCCGCAAGGCCGCCGTCGCTGCGGGATTCGAGATCATGGAGGGGCGACAAGTCGTCGAGGCGCGTGACCCGGGGGTCACGAAGCAGACGGCGCTCGCGCTCTTGCTCGCGCGCTTGCCGCCGCACACGCTCGTCGTGTACGCCGGAGACGACACCACCGACGAGGGCGCGATCGCCCTCGCACGGCAGCGGGATGGGGTGGGGATTTACGTGGCCTCGGCGGAGCGGCCGACGCCGAACGTCGAGGCGGACCTGGTGCTGCCCGGCCCACGCGCGTGGGCCGAGCTGCTTTCGCAGATTGCGGCCGTGCGTTCCGTTTGAAGGCGGCTGATGCGGGGAGCTTTTCGGGGCGTCCCGGGGACGAAGCGCAGGGGCCTACGGCTGTCCGGGCTGCTCGGACGCCGGCTTGCTACAATTGGCGTCCCATAACTTGTCGCACTCCGATATGCATGCATTTTGACTCAAACCGGTGCATTTGCAGACGCCGGTCCAGCAGTTCATGACGGCCTTGGGTTCTTTCGCCGTCTCCAAACCAGGACCCTCCGAGAGGAGGACGTCATAGTCGCGATCCTCTTCGGTTTCCGCCATACACCCACACAGCATTGCCAGAACGATAGCTGAAAAGACCTTCACGACTTCACCTCATCAATGGGGCGATCGAGAGAACGCGCGACGCATATTCAGCGTATCCGGCACCAGCATATTGGAAAAGTTTTCGATCGGACGGAAGTGGCGGACGGACGGCAGGACGATGATCGGGAGAAGCCCATCGCGGCGTGGACGCGCGTGCTCGTGGTTCGTCTCGTGCGAGGCGATCCCGCGGGAGACGACACCCGAGAACGGGGCGCTCGATCGTTCGTGATCACAAGAAACGTCGTGCCCCGGGCGTCCGCGGCAGGAGACCGCCGACATCCGCGTCGAGGAAGCCAAGCTCCTGGGGCGGAGCGCGGGCGAGGTGTTCCCCCCGCTGCCTGCTTCCCTGCCGAAACGGGCCGGGAAACATGCGGGCGGGGGGCACTTCACGGAATCTTCGGGGGTGGATTCCGGGGGCCGAGGCAGGGCCACGCGAGCGGCCCGACCGAAGCCCCGCGTGCTGCGATCACTGCCCGATGAGGGCCTTGATCTCCTCGGCGATCTTGTCCTCTTCGCCCTCGCCGTAGCCGGCGTGGATGTGGCGGATCGTGCCCGTCTTGTCGACGACGAACGCGGTCGGCATCTTGGGCGGGCTGTAGGCCTTCGCGGCGCTCTTGTCCTTGTCCCACACGACCGAGAACTTCACGCCCGTCGCCTTCACGAACTCCTCGAGCTTGGCCTTGTCCGTGTCCTCCTCGTCGACGCTCACCGCGATGACGCTGAGGTCGCCGCCGAACTGATCGACGAGCTCCTGGTACTTCGGGAACGACTTCTTGCAGGGGCCGCAGTACGTCGCCCAGAAGTCGATGATGGTGACCTTGCCGGAAGCTTCCTTCACGCTCTTCGGGCCCTCGCCGGTGACCGCTTCTGCGGTGAACTCGGGCGCCGGCTTCCCGACGAGGCCGCCCTCGGCGCCTCCGGTCTCTGCACCGCCGCCCGACGCGGCGCCGCCGCCGCACGCCGCGACGGTGAGCGAGAGGGCCGCGCCCATGACGAGCGCGCTGAGGGTGCGGACAATCGACGATCTCGAGCTCATTCAGGTCTCCTGGTTTTGCTAAGACGGCGCTCTTTGCGCTCGGAAACTGCGGCTTCGGGCCTCGATCGCGAGAGCACGACCGATCCTTTGAACCGCGCGCACGGCGCGAGCTTACCTCAGCCCCAACCCACCCAGTCGACTTTGTGACGAACCGAGGGCACCATGCGGGGCCATGACCGCGAGAACCTCGCCCAGGGCCCGGTCGCGCCGCACCTTCCGCGCCGTCCTCGCCCTGATCCCCGTCCTCGCGCTTGGCGCGTTTGCCGGCTGTCAGATCGGCGTGGGTGACCAGGCGTGCACCGAGCAGTCGATCGTCAACGACAAGGACGACGCCTGTCCCTACGGCCCGCCCGGAGGTCCCAAGGTCCGCGAGACTGGCTGCCCCGAGCTCACGATCCTCGACCCCTCGGCGTGCACCACGGCCCCGACCTGGGCTGAGGTCTACTCGATCCTCACGGGCCCTTCGGCGGGATGTACGATCGGCGGTTGTCACGGCGCGGCCCCGGGCGCGCGTGGCATCTTCCTCTCGGCCGACAGCTCCGACGCGTTTTACGACGAGCTCAAAGGGTACTCGGGCGCGCAGGGGTACCCGTACATCAACGAGGAAGACCCCTCGCGCTCCTGGATCCTCTGCAACCTCCAGGGCACGCCGGGCGGCGGCGCGCCGATGCCGCCCCCGAGCGGCTTGTCCGACGCCGACTACGCCCTCATCGAGCAGTGGGCGCTCTGCGGCCTGCGGCGGACGGGCGGCGGCGGGGACGCGGGGCCGTGAGCCGCGCGTAGCTCTGGAAGAATCTTGACGCGGGGCGAGAGAAACCCCGTTATACAAGAGAAAATCGGAGCTTCCCGCGATGCTGAACGAAGACACCTCTGCCTCGCTCGTCGTGCGCGCCGGTCGCGCGCTCCTCGTGGTCCTCGTGCTCGGCGGAGGCTTGCTCGCGAGCACCGGCTGCGCGCCCGTCGCGCCGTACGAGCGCGGCAAGCTCGCGCATCCGACGATGACGGCCGCCGACATGGCCGGCTTCGGCGAGTCGCACCTGCGCGCCATCACCGAGGGCGCGGTCGGGGGCAGCGGCGGCACCGGCAGCGGTTGCGGCTGCAACTGATCTCCTCCTCCGAGCCCAAGGTCGCCATCTTGTCGGATCCTTTTTTTCGGGGACGGGTTTATCTTGGCCGTCGCGTGATCCGCCGCCTCGCACAAGCCCTCCTCGCCCCGCTCGTCGCCGCTGCGCTCACGCTCGCCCCCGCGCCCGCGAGCGCCGCGCCCAACGACGAGGAGGTCGAGGTCCTCGTCCAGACGGTGCTCGAAGCGAGCTACAAGGAAGGCAAGTACCAGGAGGCGCTCGACACGCTGAACCTGGCGAAACAAGCGTGCGCCAAGAAGAGCGCGTGCAGCTCGAAGGTCCGCGCGAAGCTCTACGTCGCGCTCGGCACCGTGCTCGCCGGCGGCATGAAGAAGTCGAGCGAGGCGAAGGCCGCGTTCGCCACGGCGATCAAGGAAGATCCGACCATCACGCTCTTCCCCGACTTCACCTCGCGTGAGATCGAGAAGGCGTGGAGCGACGCGCGCAGCGCCGGTTCGCCGAGCGGCGGCAACCCGGAGACGAAAGAGGCGAAGGCCGCGTCGGGCGGCTCGAAGAAGCTCAAGGCCACGTACGAGGGCCAGCCCCCGGCGCGCGGCTGGCGCACGGGCGAGGGCTCGTTCTACCACGAGCTCGCGACCAAGGCCGAGAAGGAGCGCGAGTGGCTCGACTGCATCGCGTATGGGCGGGCGTCGTACGAGGCCGAGGATCGCACCTCGACGCGTTTCCTCGTCGCCGCGTGTGAGGCGCGCGCCGGCCTCTGGGTCGAGGCCGTCTCCGACTACGAGGCGACCGCCGAGGCTGCGTCGCGCAAGAACATCCGCCAGATGGCCGCGCAGGCGCAGAGCCGCGCCGATGAGCTGCGCGCCAAGATCCCGAAGATCGTCGTCCAGAAGCCGGCGAACGCGACCGATCTCAAGGTCCGCGTGAACGGCGTCGAGCTCGCGGAGGATCAGCTCGGCGCCGAGATCCCCGTGAACCCCGGCGAGCGCACGATCATCGCGACGGGCAAGGTGAACGGCGCCGAGCAGTCCTTCGAGCAGAGCGTGAACGTCGGCGAAGGCGAGACGGCGACGGTCGAGATCAAGCTCGTGCCGAAGGGCAAGGCGATCGACCGCGCGCTCGTCCAGTGCATGCAGAACGCGCAGACGCAGGACCAGTTCGACGAGTGCATCGCGAAGAACCGCAAGCTGCCGTTGAACCTCAAGTTCGGCCTGGAGTTCTCGGCGTACCACGACTCGGACAAGGTCGACGTCGTCAGCCCGACGTTCTTCTTCAACGTCGAGAACCCCACGAGCGGCTGGGGTTTTGGCGGCTCGTTCCTCGTCGACGTCGTCACGGCCGCGTCGACCGACATCGTGGCCACGGCCTCGCCGCGCTGGACCGAGCAGCGGTACGTACCTGCGCTCGGCGGACACAAGAAGTTCGGCGACGTCGACGTGAACCTGCACGCCGCGATGTCGATCGAGCCCGACTACCTGGCGTCGAGCGTTGGCACCACGGTCGCGATCGACCTGCGCCAGAAGACGGTCACGCCGAGCCTGAGCTACGACTTCTCGTACGACATCGCGGGCCGATCGGGCACGAGTTACGAGGTCTTCTCGCGGCGCATCCAGCGCCACGCGCTCGACCTCGCCTCGTCGTTCGTGCTCGACAAGAACTCCGTCCTGACCACGAACTTCAGCGCGGTGATCGAGTCGGGCGACAGCTCCAAGCCCTACCGCTACATCCCGACGTTCGCGCCGGACATCGCCCCGCGCGTCTTGCCGGGACAGTCGCTCGCGACGGTGAATTTTTACCGCAACCCCGAGCGCATCCTCGAACAGCTCCCGCTCGACCGCCAGCGCTTCGCGTTCGCCGCCCGCTACGCGCGCCGCTTCTCCGCGAGCACGCTGCGCGCCGAGGAGCGGCTCTACGCGGATAGCTGGGGCCTCAAGGCCACGACGACGGACTTCCGGTACCTCTACGACATCAGCGAGCGCGTGCGCATCTGGCCGCATTTCCGGTTCCACGCGCAGACGGGCGCGGCCTTCTGGCAACTCGCGTACGTGGCCGAACGGACGCCCACGGGCCTGCAAGTGCCTGCGCTGCGCACGGGCGACCGCGAGCTCGGCCCGCTGGTCGGCGTGACCGGCGGGCTTGGCACGCGCATCGCGTTCGGCGAGGCCAAGAACTGGGGCCTCATCGCGAGCGGCGACGTGATCTATACGCGTTTCTTGAACACGCTCTTCATCCTGCAGCGCTTCGGCTACTTCGGCGCGCTCACGCTGGAGGTCGACGTCGAATGATGACGGCCAAGACCGCCCTCGCCTCGTCGCTCGTTGCGCTCGGCATGTTCGTCGGCTGCGGCAACCGCGCCGTCGACGAGCGTATCGCCGCGCTCGGCGAAGAGGACCCGAACGTCCCCGTGGGCGAGTTTCATCGCCCTGGACAGCCCTGCGTGCTCTGCCACGGCGAGTACCTGCGGGAGAGCCCGGTCATGAGCGTCGGCGGGACGATTTACGCGTACCCGACGCAGACGGCCGAGCAGAAGCCGCTGCCCGTCAAGGGCGTGAAGGTCAAGCTGACCGACTCGTTCGGCGAGCAATACGAGGTCGGCACGAACTGCGCGGGCAACTTCTTCATCGAAGCGGACAAGTGGGACCCGGCCTTTCCGCTGCGCGCCGAGATCGAGTACCCCGTGCCCGGGGCGCTGGAGAGCACGAAGCGCGTGGTCATGTCGACGCGCATCAGCCGCGACGGATCCTGCGCGGGGTGCCACGTGGGCAACCCGAACCAGGGTTCGCCTGGGTGGGTCACGTGTGCCGCCGCGGAGACGAATCCTCCGTTCCCGCCGCAAGACCCCGCCTGCCCGGGAGCTGCGAAATGAACACACGACGCAAGGCGAGCCTCTTTGGCTTCGGCGTGGCGCCGCTCTTCGCCCTCGCGGGCTGCGGCGTCCTTCTCGTCGCCGCTGGTTGCGGCGACCTCGGCCCTGCCGTGAACGAAATCGCGGCCCCACCTTTCGACCCGACCTCATTCCGCGCGGTCTCCGCGGTCCTCGAACGCCGCTGCGGCACGCTTGATTGCCACGGCCACGCGGCGCGACCGCTGCGGCTGTATGGCCAGTACGGGTTGCGCCGGTACGAGGAGCGAACCTCGCCGAACGTCGAGAACTACGACGAATACTATTCCGGCGGGAAAGAGCCCACGACGATCGCCGAGCTGGAGGACAACTACCGCTCGATTTTGGCGCTCGAACCGGAGCTCGCAGCCAAGGTCTTCACGAAGGCCGCCGACCCCGAGGTGCTGACGATCGTGCGAAAGGCACGATTGCGCGAGAAACACAAGGGCGGGCTCTTGTGGAACAAGGGCGACCCCGGGGACGTGTGCATGGTCAATTGGTTGACGGGGAATACCGATACGACCCAGTGCGAGGTCGAGCTCGGGCATCCGTAGCGCAGGCGCAGCCCTCACGCGGCGCAGGCCCCCGACGACTCTGTGCGTGTTGCGCGAAGGGCGCATCATTGCGCAAAAGGCGCAGGTGCGATGCACCAATTGCGCATCCAAGGCCACGGCGGGCTCCACGCCGAGAGCCGGCCAGAGGACTTCCGTGGCTTCCTTTGCTGGCACGATAGCTGCTCTGCGCCCGCGCCCCGCGATGGTGCTCTCGCCATCTTGGAGTTGTTTGGGAGGTTCAGCATGTTTCGTCGATTTGCAACGCTGATCAAGCCGTTGGCCGCGCTCGTGCTCTTCTGCGCTGCCCCGGCGGCATGTCTCATGGAGAGTCCTGACCCGCAGGGGAATGTCGAGGAGGACACGGACCAGGCGAGTAGCGAGCTGCTGCCACCGGGCTCGCCGTGTTCCTCGAACTGTCAATGCGAGCTGGGAACGGCCTGCAAGGCGAATGAATCCGGTCAAAGGGTATGCAACCCGATCAACAATGTCAGTCCGCCCCCGCCGAGCCCCTTTTGCGTAGCCTCATGCCAGTGTACGGGGGCCAAGAGCTGCGTCTTCTTTTCCGGGAAAGACTATGGCTCCTGCGAGGCGCCGCCGGAAACTTGCAGTAGCAATTGTGATTGCGGCGTCGCCAGGATTTGTTCCAACGGAGTCTGCGGCACTGCCTTCAAGCCTTACCCGGAGTGCGTTTGCAACAAGCACTGTCCCACCGGGAAATCCTGCATCAGCGGCGCCTGCAGGTAGCTGCACCAGCGCGGGTCCCATCACGAGACCTCGGGCGGCGATCTCGCCGTTCGTTTCGTTCCCGCCTCGATCTCCGTATTTCACGACTCCGCGCGATGCGGTTCTTCTGATTCTCCCTCACATCCACGCGTGATCTCGTAGGGACGGCTGACGACCCTGCCCGCCTGCATTATGTTCCTCCTCAAAGGACACCTTGCACGGGGAGGGGCTCATGAAGCGTACTTCATTGACGGGTATTCTCGCGTTTGCAGGCGTGCTCGCGGTCGTCGGGGCGTTCTCGCCGTCGGCGCGGGCCGAATCTCGGCAGCAGGCCCAGGCGCAACACGCGCAGCAGGCCCAGGCGCAACGCGTGCCGCGGGCCCAGACGCAACGCGCGCAGCAGGCCCAGGCGCAACGCGTGCCGCGGGCCCAGACGCAACGCGCGCAGCAGGCCCAGACGCAACGCGCGCATCAGGCCAAGGCGCAGCGCGCGCCGCGGGCCAGGGTGACGTTCCAGGCGAACATCGCCGCGCTCACGAGTCAGAACCAAGCCTTTCGTCGCGTGCTCTTCACGGCGAAGCGGATGCAGATCGTGGCCATGAGCATCCCGCCGGGGGGCGATATCGGGAGGGAGCAGCACAAGCGGGTCGAGCAGGTCTTTTTCCTGGTCGAGGGCGAAGGAAATGTCGTCCTCAATGGCGTCGCGTCGCCGTTCCGACCCGGTGACGTGGTGTTCGTGACGGCCGGCGTCCGCCACAACTTCATCAATACCGGCAAGACGCCGCTCAAGCTGTATACGCTCTACGCACCGCCGAACCACATCCGAGGGCGGGTCCAGCAGACGAAGGCCCAAGCCCAGGCGGACCGCCAGGACGAGGCGTTCGGGGAGCAGGTGCGGTAGGAGTCCACGAACACCGCGCATCCCGTCGAACCGACCCTCGAGGTCACCTCGAGGCCCGCGCAGGCGCGGAAGAGGAGCAAGGCGAGGCGCCGCCGATGCGAACGGCGGCGCCTCACGAATGCGTGGCCGGCTACCAGGCGCCGGTGCTCGGCGCCTTCCCAACATTCCAGAGCCAGATGCTCAGCGCGCCCATGCCAGCACTATAGGCACGGAAGGCCCAGGGATCGAACCCCTGCGGCGCGAACCAGCCATACGGGTCGATCGTGAGCCTATGGCCATCATTGCCACTGGCATTGATGGTGTGCGTCGCGTGCCAGTCATTGGCTGTGTTCGTCATGCGGAAGACGGCGAAGTGCAGGTGGGGAGCGCTGCTGTCCCCGTAGTTGCCCGAGTCGCCGATCACCTGCCCCTTCGTGACGGTATCGCCGTCGGCCACATAGAGCGTCTGCAAGTGGAAATACGACGATCGGAACGTCTCGTTGTAGGTCGACGGGCTACGTGAAATCGTATGATCGATATAAATCTCGCCTTGGAAGGGGCCGTCGCTGTTCGTCGCGCCCGTGTAGAAGAATCGGGCCTTGACGACCGTACCATCTGCCACGGCGAGAAGGGGTGTCCCCCTCGGCATCAACCAGTCGTAGCCATCATGGTTGTTTCCAAAGGTCTTCTCCTCACCATCATGGTTGACAATCGTCGCCGTGGTCGAGCCGACCTGGCCGAACTGCGTGACATCCAGCGAGGTAATCGATTGGCGCGCGAAGTCGACCCCGTTCGAAGGCGTGAAGGTGGTGGTGGTCGTGTTGAAGGGCGCGTCGAAGAGCCGAAGGACCTTCGGGGCGACGGTGAAGAAACAACCATTGCGGTTCCCAGCGTCGGTGAAGGCTGCCGCGAGCGGCGCACCGCCGGTGCCAACGCGCTGGGCGACGAAACCGCCATCGCAGCGCACCACGACGTTGTTGGTGTCGTTCGTCGCGTACACGCCGGCGCGCGCGATGGAGCCACCCGTCGCCGTCAAGTTCAAGAGCGTGCAGGGGTCACTCGTGGCGCTGTCAAACCAGTTGAACGCCCACCCACCAGAGGGCCAGCGCCCGCTGCAGTAATGGCCAAGCCCCGCGACGGTGATGGGCTGCTGGACGGCCCCAACGGGCCCGTCGACCTCAACGCCTGCACCCTCGGCGTCGTCTGTTTCACTCCTGTCGTCCCCCACGATGCAGCTCGGGACCGCAACGAGCGTCGAAGCAAGGATCAACCAACTGAATCTCGATGATATCATGTTCCGGACCTTCCTATGGGCCGGCACTCTAGGCGTACCGTAAGGGCCCGCGCAAGGGTTCGTCCGAGCGCATGCGAGGGTTCGTTGTGACCTCACCATGCCATCGGCCCTGCTCTCTGCTGCAATGGGCACGGGTCGAGAGCTTGATCAACGACTTCAAAACCTGCTACGTCGTCGCCCTCCGAATAACCAGGCGGTGAAGCTCGATGATTTCTCGTATGGAAGCCGCTCGCGCCCTCGGCCTCGCCGTGCTGACGCTCGCGCCGGGCCTCGTCGCGTGCCGCTCGGGGAGCGGGAGCTCGCAAGTCGCGGCCACCACCGCCTCGCCCGCCACGCCGACCCCCGCGCCTGCGTCCGCGTCCGGCTCGCCGTCGCCCTCGTCGACCTCGTCCGCCGCGCCCACCGCGGGCGGCACGGCCACCGGCTCGCTCAAGCTCGTCGCCTGGCTCGAAGGGAGCTGGCAGGGCAAGCAGATGGACGACGCGATCGTCGACGAGACCTGGAAGGTGACCGGGCCCATGACGATGACCGGCGAAGGCAAGGCGACGAAGGGCGGCGACGTCCTCGTCGAGCACCTACGCATCGAGGTGCGCGGTGAAGACGTGATCTACGTCGCGACGCCGGGCGGCGGGAGCACGACCGAATTCCGCCGCGATCCGCGCATCTCTGGGGCCACGTTCGCCACGTTCGTGAACGAGGCGCACGACTGGCCGACGCACATTCGCTACGAGCGCGTCGGCGAGGCCCTGATGGTGCACGTGCACGGCCGGCCGGATCAGTTCGAAACGAGCTTCACGCTCACGCGCCGCTGACCGCGTGCACCGCAGCAGCTACGAAAGCTCCCGCAAGAACGACAGGACCACCTCTCCCAGGCGCTCGGGTTGTTCAAACGGAAGGCCGTGGCCGGCGTCCTGTACCTGTTCGATGCGTACACGTGGGTTCAGACGCCGCAGCTCCGTCGCCATTTCGAGCGTGACGACGGGGCTCTTGTCACCCATGACGAGCAGGCTCGGGACGTCCATCGCGCTCACCACGTCGCGATATGCGGGGTTGGGCGGCGTGAGGACGTCGAATGCGCTCATGCGGGTCTTCCGTCTCGCCTCGGCTTGAAGCTCGACGATCTCGGGCGAGCGATGCGGGTGTCGGGCTCGGGCCTGCGCGACGAGGTCAGACGTCTGGAAGCCGAGGGCCTGGCGGTGTTGATCGGCGACGTCGCTGTCGCGCACCTCGCGTTGGCGCTCGGGGCTCAAGAACGTCGGTTCGACCAGGATGAGGCCGCGGAGGACCCCCGCCCCTCGACTCGCCACCACCGCGGCGGTCATGCCGCCCATCGAGTGGCCGAGCAGAACCGGACGAGAGAGCCCGAGGCCGCGGATGAGGCCTACGACGTCGCTCGCGTGATCGTCGTACCGGTATCCGTGGTGCGGCGCGCTCGAACCGCCGTGCCCTCGGGCGTCGGGCATGATGACGTCGAATTCACCTTCGAGCGCCCGCGCCAGGGGCGTCCAGCAGGCGCCGCTCCCCATCAATCCATGGAGCAGAACGACGGGATTCTTGGCGCCTCCCGTGCGGAGGTAGTGGATGGTGATGCCGTTCGTTTCGCAGTCTTCACGGATCCAGGTCGTCATGGAGCTGTCCCTGCCTGTGGTCCCCTCGTGGGAGGGGAGGGGTGCTGGAACCGTACTCGGAGTTGCCTCGGAGCGCCGCCCGTGGTTCGAAGGTGACCTCGGGGGGGCCGGTGCATGCGGCCAGGTCGGCCGAAACTGCAAATAGAACTGCAACGAATGACCGCAGGCAGGCTCCGGGGTTCGTCCGAGGGCACCCCCTGGTTCGTCGTGGGCCGAACCCGTGCGCCATCCCCTTGTGTTTCCGGACGTTCCCTGGTAGCTTCAAGGTTCGTCCACGGATTCGATGCGCTCCTCCGGTGCAAAGCTGTTCACGGCCTCGGTCGTCGCGCTTGCGACGCCTGCGATGGCCGACGATACGTTGGTGGACCCGCGGATCGCATTCCGCTTGGCGTACGTCGTTCCTGCGGACGTTCGATGTCCCACGGAGGCGGCCCTTGCCGAGCTGACGAGCGCGAAGTTCCGCTACGACGTCTTCCCGGAATCGGCGCGTGCGTCCCTCTCCGTCACGGTGCGGCGTGCTGGGGGGCAACTGGAGGCCGTGCTCATCGCGCGAGACGAGCAAGGGGCGCTGCAATGGGAGGAGACGGCGACGCCCCGAGGGAAGTGCATTGATCTCGTCGAGGACGTCGCGCTCATGGTGGCGGCGCGGTTCGTGACCGTGAAGGGGGAGACGCCGGAGGCGTGGACCCTCCTTGCCCCGCCGGCGCCTCCGGAGGCACCCAAGCCCCCGCCGCCGAGCATGCCCCTCCCGCAGCTCCGTCGGCGGGCTTATGAGGAGCCCTTGTTCCCGCCCTCGGCGCCCTCAACGCCCTCGACGCCCTCGGCTCCCGACGCTCCGCCGTTCCGGACCGAGCTGTCTGCGGCCGCCGTGTTCGGACCGTTCGACACCCCGAACGTTGCGCTCGGCGGAGCCTTCCAGGCCGCGCTGCGTTGGGAATGGGCAACGCTGGGCGTCGAGCTGCGGGGGGTGGTCGATCCTTTGGGGGAGGTGGACGATGCCCCGGTCCGCACGTTGCTGCTGACGGGTGTAGGGCTCCCGTGCCTCGTAATCCGGGAGCATGCGCGCCTCTGCATGCCGATCGCGGGCGGCGTTTATCAAGCTACCGTAGGCATCCAAGCGAAAACAGAGTACGGCGGTGCCCAACCATTCGGCGGAGCGGGGCTGCGGGTTTCGTACGATCTCCCGGTTGCGGCCCGCGTAAAGCTTCGGGGATATGCGGAACTCATGGTGGCAGGCACCAGGAGCGAGATCGAATTCGTGCGCCTTGGTGCACGAGACGCCGAACCAATTTGGAATACGCCGTTTCTTTTACC
Source organism: Polyangium sorediatum (assembly GCF_029946465.1). Lineage (NCBI taxonomy): Bacteria > Pseudomonadati > Myxococcota > Polyangiales > Polyangiaceae > Polyangium > Polyangium sorediatum. The sequence goes on along the minus strand of NZ_JARZHI010000048.1, from coordinate 3,866 downwards.
ATCTATCGGAGTGGGAGCCACATGGGAACCCTAGCCATCATCCGAAACGTATCAGCAGTTGCATTGGTTTGTTGCACGGTGGCATGCTATACGGGGGCCATAACTATCTACGAGATAGGCGACGCTGGCCCGGACGCCGAGGACGCCGGAACGTCCGATGGCGGCGAGGACGACGGCGGCGTCGAGGCCAAATCATGCGAGGCACGCGGGGGGCAGTGCGTCCCTTTGCGGCCCATCGGATGGAGCGACCCCATCCTCGTCGCGTTGTCGTCGGGTCATCTCCTCAAATGCCCCCCGGAGGCGCCCGTACACCATTTCACCAAGTACACGGAGCTGATTGCGGGGCCGCTCAACTGCGCCTGTGGCTGCAAGCCGTCCACCGGGACGTGCAAGCTTCCCGCGACGATGACCGCCCAAAATGCCGCCTGCGACGCGCCGGAGACCGCGGTCACATCGTTCGATCCTCCGACCGCGTGGGATGGATCCTGCTCGAACACGAACCCAATCGCCGCCGGCAAACAATGCGACGGGAAGGCATGCGTCGAGTCTCTCACGATTGGCCCGATGCAAGCCGTGGACGTCGGCTGCGAGGTGGAGGAGGAGCCCATCCTCACGGGAACCTCCGACGTGCCGAGGTGGGGGGTCACGGTTCTCGGTTGCGAAGGGTTCCCGGAAGGCGGGGAGGTGGGGTGCGGCTCCGCGGCGAAGTGCGCCCCGAATCCCGCGCCTCCTCCCGCGTTTCTCGTCTGCGTATATCAGGAAGGGGACGTCCCCTGCGAAGGCGAAAGTTATACCGATCGCTTCGTCATTTATAGCGGCTACGACGACAAGCGGACCTGCACGGATTGCACGTGCGCGCCCGAGGTCGACGGCAGCCTGTGCACAGCGACCGCCTCGATCTACGCGGACAGCCTGTGTCAGACGCCGCTGATTTCGGGATACCCGATCTCGTCGCTGGACGAGGTGTGTTTGCCCTTGACGCCACCAGGCCCGGCGCTCGGAAGCAAAACCCTGTCGGACGTCAAGTACCACCCGGGCACGTGTCAGCCGATCGGCGGTGAGCCTACCGGCGAGGTGGAGCGCCTCCGCCCCTCGACGATTTGCTGTCGCCCTTGAGATTTTGGTGTCCCTCTCGGGGGCTCGACCCAATCCCCGAAGATGTGACCCAGGAACGAACCTCGAACACGTCGACCCGTGACCAACTCGCGCAATTCGCCCGCCGCGTACCGATCTGGCTGGCCCGTCTCGCGCCCCCTTGGGGGCCCGTCGCCGACGAGCACATCCCAGACCTCACGCAGGAGGTGCTGCTCGCGGCCGTCGCAGGGTTGTCGCGGTACGATCCGGCCAAAGGCTCGCTGGGCGTCTGGCTCTACGTGATCACGAGGCGGATGGCGCGTGATCATCGCCAGCGCGAGGGCTATCGGAGCGATTTCACCGACGATGCAGACGTGACCCTCCTGCCGGTGGGCACGAGAAACCCCGAGGAGGCCATGGCGACAGCGCAGTATGAGCGGCTCGTTCACGAGACCATCGGGGAAATGGACGAGGATCTCCGCGAGGTGCTGACGGCCGTGGAGCTCGCGGAGCTGAGCTACGAGGAGACGGCACAGCTCATCGGGGACTCGAAACGAACGGTCAAGGATCGGCTGGAACGGGCGCGGCAGGACTTTTCCCGGCGGATCAAGCGGAAGATGCGCGACCGCGGGCTCGTCGTCCTGCCCTTCGTGGTGGACGGGCTGTTCGCGTTCATTCGCGCCCGCACGGAGCAGGTGTCGGAGGACCAGCTCGCGCAGCTTCGCGCCATCGTCGAGCAAAGCCCTGCGTCGGGGGCCCGGCCCGCGGTTCCGGAGGCCGCGCCGAATGCCGACGCGGCCACGTCTGCCGCTTCGAACGTCGGCTCGTTCGTCGGCGGAAACTTCATGGGCGGGATCGTGGTTGGCGTCCTCGTTTATCTCTTCACGCAGATGCAAATCACGCCGGCCCCGATGCCGGTGGCCGTACGGGCCTACATGGACGAGCGCGTCCCGCACGTCCCTGCCGTGGACGCGACGTCGACGCAGGCAAGCACGCCGCCAGCAGCGCCACCGCAGAAACTCCTTGCGGGGCATTCACCGGCAGATCCCCTGCTCGAGGCGCGTGCCTTGCTGGATCGGGCCCGAGGCGCCTTGGAGCGGGGGAATATCGCGGATGCCCGTGAGGCGCTTGCTCGCTACGATGGTCGTTTCCCTGCGAACCCTTTCCCCAAGGTGAGGGCAGCGCTCCTCGGGAAGATTGTGAAAGCCGCGCGCTGAGTGAACTTTTGGGTGTCCCTTCGCCGCGGCCGACCCAATCCCCCTAAGTAGGTCCGTCACGACGACGGCCGAAGGAAACGTCCCCGCAAAGGGGGCGAACGAGGCTGCACGCCCTCGGCGCGTGGTCTCCATCGTCCTCTTTGACGTTCGTTCAGGAGATAAAGCCATGCCCAGAAAGCCCAGCAAGAGAAGGGTCCCCGCCGCTCCCGAGTCGTCCGAACCTGAGAAGCTGGCCACGGAGTTTGCGCTCGCCAGCGACGGCAAGCTTTATTTCCAGTTCGAGGACGGGCTGCCTCCGGGGCGTCCGTTGTTCGTTGGGTACGCATTGCATGCGGAAGAAGCCGTGAGGTTCAGCGCGGCGGACTTGCTCGCGTGGGCGATGCTCCACAAGCTCGCGCTCGGGAGCGATGGCTGCATTTATGTGGAGGAAGGGGCCATCGATGCGGAAGGCCGGGACGTGTTCCGCGGCTTTGCGGCGACGGCGGAGGAAGCAGCATGCGCGGCGGAGGTATTGCATCGCGCTGCGTTCAACATCACGGTGGAGGTGTTTGCGCGGAGGCGCGCGGCATAGTCCGGTTTCTCTGCGAGTGGCAGAACTCCCCAGGAAACCCCGCCGGGATGGCAGGGCCCTCGGTCGAGGACGCGCGGCTCTGCCGCCGCTACGCGGGGTGCCGCTCGAGCAGGATGTCGCGCACCGAAAGCAGCCGCCCGTCGGCCTCGCGGTCCAGCCGGACAATCCCGTCGCCCCCGCGATTCTCCATCCGCCGGCGATAGGCAACATCGACCAGCGCATCGTCGTCGAAAACGATGTCGTCGATCCAGTAGGGCCGCCGCCCGGGCTCGAGCACGGTCAGATGGACATGCGCGGGCAGGCTTCGGTCGGGATAGGGCGCGGGCTTGATCGTCTCGAAGCGGTAGCGCCCATCGGCTCCGGTCTTCGCCCAGCCGCGCAGCCGGCCGTGGCGGCGGCTCCACTCGGTCTCGGGCGTGCCGTTGGCATAAAAGCCCGCCGAATTGGTGTGATAGGCGTAGATCGTCACGCCGGCCGCAGGCCTGCCGTCGAGCGCGATCACCGTTCCTGCCAGCACCAGCGGTTCGCCCGGCTCACCCGGCGGCGCGATCCGCGCGCTCGAAGCGGTCGGCTGCCGCTCGAACACGCCCTCGCAGCCCTCGCACTGGTAGAGATCGGCGCGCGCCGCCGATGGCCGCGACTTGCCGTCCGCCGACCGGCACGCGCCGAGCGCCACCACGCCGCCCAATGCCAAGATCAGTTGCCGACGGTCCATTGCGCTCTCCTTCGCGAGCGCGCAGCGTATCAATCCTCCGGCGTCTCGGCCATCGGTGCCGAAACGATCTCGCGATGCCCGCTGTGCGTGCCTCGCGACAAGGGCACTGCTGCTCGCGCAAAGGGCACGGTCGCTCGCGCGAAGGGCACGGTCGCTCGCGCGAAGGGCACGGTCGCTCGCGCGAAGGGCACGGTCGCTCGCGCGAAGGGCACGGTCGCTCGCGCGAAGGGCACGGTCGCTCGCGCGAAGGGCACCGTCGCTCGCGCGAAGGGCACAGTCGCTCGCGCGA
>NZ_JARZHI010000047.1:0-80698 GCF_029946465.1 Polyangium sorediatum | reverse complement strand
GCCCCGGACCCCGCGGGGGGCTGTCCGCCCCCTCGACCCCGGACCAGCGAGGCGCTGGACCCAGGGTTGAAAAACTGCGCTCCGCGCAGTTTTTCAAACAGGCCGACGAAGAAGCCGGGGTGCCAGCAGAAGCCGCAGCGCGGCTGTCTTGGTGAGGGAACGCCGCCGCCGGTCAAGGCCAGGGATGATCTTGCCTACCAAAGGCCGCAGCGCTGATAGGTCGGCGGCCAACGCCTCGTCGCATGACGTCGTGGCGTGACGCGATGGCCTCACGTTCCAAACAGCACGGCTCCGTCCCTCCACGTGATGGGGTCGTAGGTCTTCGGGCGATGAGCCCATGGTCTCCTGCATCGCGGCCATCTCTCGAAGCCACGAGCCCGCCGCTCCTTCCATCGCCCCCGTTCCTCCAAGGTACGGCCTCGTACCTCCGGAGGCTCGACGGCACGCCCCAGAGACTCGTCCCCGTCCCTCCAAGGCACGGCCTCGTACCTCCGGAGACTCGACGGCACGCCCCAGAGACACGTCCCCGTCCCTCCAAGGCACGGCCTCGTACCTCCGGAGGCTCGACGTCGTCTCTTCGGACACATGCCCCCATCCCTCGCACACACGTCCCCGTCGTCTTTTGGCTCGGCCCCCAAGCTTTGAAGACACGGCCTCATCGATGAACTGCGCATCGCGCAGCTCATCGAACCAACGCCAGCGAACCTCCTCATGGTCTTGCCACCGGCCCGCTGGACGGCCGCGCGCCTGTCTCGGTTGGCAACGTCGCTGCCGGTCTTGACCGGGCCTGTTCGATGAACTGCGCATCGCGCAGTTCATCGAGCTTGGGTCCAGCCCCTGGCTGGTCCGGGGTGGAGGGGGCGGACAGCCCCCTCCTGGGGCCTGGGGCAACGCCCCAGCGAGCCGCCTCCCCCCGAGGCGATCACGCCTCTGACGCTTCGATTTCGACCTTCGCCTCTGGGCTCGTCGGGAGTTTGATCTCGGGGCCGACCTTCGCGGGCTCGGCGGAAGGCGGCGCGAGGACCACGAGGCTTGCCGGCCTGCATTCGATGGCGACGGGGGTCGTGCCTGCTGCCTCGCCGTCGATGAGCAAGTGTTGCGCGGGGTCGGCGAGGATGCGCAGACGGCGGCACGGGAAATACCCGACCTCGTCGCGTGTCGCGGGCTCGCCGCGCGCGGCCGTGAGAAAGAGGTGGATGCCTGTGGCCACGGCTGCGTTGAGCGTGGTGGCTGCGACGACCGTCACGTCGAGCATGCCGTCGTCGCCGACGAGCGCGGAGGGGCCCTGGGCGAGCACCGTGCGGAGCGGCGCCATGTTCGCCACGGTGACGGCCACGGCGCGGCACCGGACGATTTGCTCGTCGGTCTCCAGCTCGACCTCGAACGGCGCGAGCGTGCTGAGCTTGCGCACCGCGGTCGCGACATAGGCGAGCACGCCCCAGCGGTGTTTGTCCTCCGTCGACGTGTCGGCCACCGTGTCGGCGTGGAGGCCGACTGAGGCGTGGAGCACCATGCAGCGATGGTCGACGAGGGCCGTATCGATGACCCGGCGGTGGTCTGCGAGCAGCGTGTCGCACGCGGCGATCGGGTCGCCCGGAATGCCGAGGGCCGCGGCCAGCGAATTTGACGTGCCACAGGGCAGGATCCCGAGCGGCACCTTGCTGCCTGCGAGCACCCCCGCCACGGACGAGACCGTCCCGTCGCCCCCTGCCGCGATCAGCAACTCCGCGCCTGCGTCGAGCGCTTCCCGCGCGCACGCAGACGGGTCGCGGTCGGGGCTCGTCCGCAGGACGTTTAGTTCGAAGCGAGGCGCGAGGATCGCGTGCACGCGGTCGAAGACGTCATCGGCGGCGCTGCCGGCGGCGGCGTTGTAGATGAGGCAGGCTTTCATGGCCCCGGCTTAGCACCTCTCCTCCCTCCTTGGAAAGCGGTACACCCCGGGGCAGCTCGTTTGCCGCGCCCGCGCCCTGGCGGCGCGCCCGGCGCAGAGCCGCGCGCGGCTCAGAAGTCGATGCAGGTGCCGCCGGTGCAGCGCCGGATCAATTGCCAGGCGCCGGACTGGCACTCGTAGGTGCTGGTGACCGTCGTGCTGCCGGGCTTCGTGGTGATGATGTGCGTGGCGCCCTCGTTGGCCGCGGTGCAGGGCGGCAGCGTCTCGGCCTGCTCCGTGAGGGTGGGGTCCTCGACGTCGAGGTCCACGTCTTCCTCGGCATAACAAGCAGCAAGGGCCAGCGCGGCGATCGCGATCAGTCGTTTCATGGGTGCACCTTCATCCCCGTCTGGGGCTGTTCAAGGAAATGCGAGAGCTCTCGCTCCGTCTGCCCGGCTCGGTCTATCAGAGCCCGACCGGCGCGGGGATCGCCGGTTCGCCAACGGGATTCTCGAAATTGCGAGACGGGGTCGATCCCCTCGTACGGAGGGACCCCTCTCCGGGGGGCCGCGCTCAGCGCGATTCGTGGGTCAACGCCTGGAGGCGCGCGTGGAGCTCGGCGGCCGCCTCGGCGTCGTCTACCGCCGCGCGAAATGCGTGCACGTTCATCGGGCGGACGCCGAGGTTGTCGAACGTGACGGCGCCGACGCCTCCTCCCTGCTTGGCGTATCCTTCGGGGACCTCGAAGCGCGGCTTGTCGGTCCTCGCGACGCTCGAGAGCACGCCTTCGAATGTCGGCGCCACGGCGACGCGATGGCCCATTCCTGCCGAGCTGGGATCGACGCCGGCCCACTTCAGCAGCGTGGCGATGAACGCGGTGTGATCGAAATCGTGCGGGGAGCCCTCCGGCGCGCGGAAGACCGTGCCCTTCTGGATGAACGGCGAGACGAGGATCGTCGGTACGCGCACGCCCAGGCGGTCGAATTGGAAGCTGCTCTTGCCGACGATCTCGTCGGGGGACACGGTCTTGGGCGGCGGGACGTGATCCCACGACCCGCCGTGCTCGTCGAAGGTGATGATCAGGAGCATGTTGCTCCACTGGGGGCTGTCCACGAGGGCGTTGTAGAGCGCGTCGAGGGCCGCCTCGGCGGGCCCCACCCACGCGGGCGGGTGGTAATCGTTGCCCTGATAGCCGATCCAATCCCGGTCGTTCAGGGCCTTTCCGCCGCCCCAGTACGGTTCGAGGAAGCAGAAGTCGGGCAGCTCGCCCGCCTTCGCCGCGTCGAGGAACGCCTGCCATTTCTCGATGCGGCCGTTCGGCGCCTCCTTCATCCGCGGGAACCAATGACTCGTGAGCGGCTCCCACTGGTAGACGGGCTCCAGCGTCGAGAGGGGATTCGCCATTTGCCAGTAAAACCCCCAGGTCTTGCCCGCCGCCGCGAGCAGGTTGAACACGGTGTCGGTCGTGGCGAAGGTCTCGACCGTGATTTCCTTGTTGTATTCGGCACCCCGGGAGGTGCCGCAGATCGAGAAGGCGCGGTTCGGGAAGGTCTGCGTCGGCGCCGAGCTGAACCAGCGATCGGAGACCGCGAAGCTCTCGGCGAGCCCGTACATCACGGGCAGCTCGCGGGCCGCGTAGGCGCCCAGGAGCTGCCCGCGCAGGTCGGCGAACTCACTCGGGCAATTGCCGACGAACCCCGACATGGTCGGTGTTCGTTCCCAGAGGGCGACGTCCGGCAATCGAGCGAAGCCGCTCTCGGGCAACCGCCCGTCCTCGTCGGCGTAGAGCTGGTACTTCACGTCCTCCATGGGCTCGTTGGGATCAAACGAGGGCACGCGGCAGGGCTCGCGGAACCCTTCCGTGCCCTCTGCGGGCATGAACGTCCCCCCTTTGTAGCGATTCACCGCGTCGCTCGGGATGCCATCGAAGCGCGGCGAAGAGCCCGGGGGATACACGACGGCCGGCGCGCCGTTGTGGTAAAGCCAGCCGAGCATGGTATCGAGCGAGCGGTTCTCGAGCATGAGCATCACGATCGTCTTGATCTGGCTCATGACCGGCTCGATCCGTCGCAGCCCTGGTTCAGCGCCCGCGGCCGTCGTGTCTGTCGTCGTCATGATGGTCCTCTTTCCTCCCAGGCCCCGACGAGGAGAAGCACGAGCCATCCTTGATGACAAGGCCTTCGCTTGAAGCTCGTTCACGCGCCAGGCCGAGCGGAGTTTCGCAGCATCGGCGTATTGGAAAGTTTCACCGGATCCTGAACCGCGCCCGCGTCGACGCCACGTCTCGATGCGCTTCGCGATGCGGGGGTGGAACGGCGAAAAGTCCCCCTGACGTTTATCGGCGGATGATAGAGTGGCGCAGCTTTTTACGACGGAGGCTGTGTCATGCGTTCGATGAGCCATTTTATCTTGGCGTCGCTTCTCGTTCTCGCCGCTGCGTGCTCGGGGGGCGGCGGCGACAGCGGCTCTGCGGCGGGGGAGGCCGGCGGCGGAGGCGGAAGTGCAGGGAACGGCGGCGGCGGCCCGGGGAGCGGCGGCTCCGGCGCCGGCGGCGGCGGCGCGCTCGGCGGATCCTTCCGGCATGGGATCAATGCCGGCCACCGCCACCCCACCTGGAGCGACCCGGAGCTCGCGAAGCTCGCGCGCGAGGCCGGCGCGGACAGCCAGCGGATCTCGCTCCCCGAGCAGCATTTGGAGACGTGGGGGTACGAGATCGAGGTCGAGGACATCAAGCAATACGCGGCGCTCGGCATGTCGAACCACGTCGCCTTCCTGACGACCCCCACGGCCGAACATTCGACGGCGCCCGCGGGCACGCCGAACTGGCAGGTTGCCGAATACATCCCGAAAAACCTGTATCAACCCGTGTTCCTCGCGAACGGCGAGATCAACCCCGAGAACTACTGGGGCGCGTATGTGTACAAGACGGTGAGCACGTACAAGGACTGGGTGAAGGTGTGGGAGGTGTGGAACGAGCCTGATTGGGTCGCCGACTGGCAGGTGACGGTCGACTGGGACAAGAACCCGCCCACGAAGGACGAGCTGCCGCGCTTTCATGGCTCGATCTTCGATTACGTTCGCATGCTGCGCGTGTCGCGCGAGGCAGCGCTCAAGGCCGATCCGGACGCGAAGATCGCGCTCGGCGGGATCGGGTACCCGAATTTCCTCTCGGCCGTGCTCCGGTATACCGACAACCCCGAGGGCGGCGCCGTTTCCGCCGAGTACCCCGAGAAGGGCGCGACGTACTTCGACGTCCTCAGCTTTCATTATTATCCGGTCTTCAGCCCGGGCAGCTCGGACGTCGGCGTGAAGGGCCTCGTCGATTCCAGGAACACGCTGGCGAAGGTCCTCGACGCCGCGGGGGTCGGCGGCAAGTCGTGGGTGGTGACGGAGAGCGGGGCGCCGCACGAGCTCATCGGCGCAGGCCCGGGCGGGGTGGACTACGCGAAAAACTACATCCTCAAGGTGATGACCACCGCGCAGGCCGAGGGGATCGGCGGCATCGATTGGTATCTCCTGACCGACAGCGCGGAGATCGGCGCGAGCACGAGCTCCTTCGACTACATGGGCCTCTATTACGATGTCCTGAAGCTCGGCACGCCGGCCGAGGCAAAGATCACGGATACGGGCATCGCGTATCGAACGCACGGGCAGCTCCTCGCGGGCGCCGCGTTCGACGCCGGCGCGACGGAGGCGCTCGCGCTGCCGGAGGCGGTCGGCGGCGCGGCGTTCAAGCTCGCGAATGGGAAAGCGGCCTTCGTCCTGTGGGCGAAGACGAGCGGCACCAACGAGGAGGCGAGCGCGACGTATTCGCTCGCCGCCTCCGGGCCGGTCAAGGCGTATGCGTGGGACCACGGCAAGACCGGCGCGGCCACGGATCTCGCGCCGGAGGGGGGGAGCCTTTCGCTCTCGCTCACGGACACGCCGCAGATCTTCATCGCGCAATAGGCCCCGCCACGCCCGTCCGCTCGCATCCTCACCGACAAGCCTTCTCCGCCGCCTCTTTCCCGCGCTCTCCCTCGATCATCTCGCGCGCCCCTTTTTCCATCGACAGGCACTCGCGCAGGGTCTCGGGCATCAGCCCGTCGTAGCCGTACGGCAATGCGCTCACGCACCGGCTTGCCCGCGCGCACGCCTCCTCCAGCGCTGGCAATGCGGCCGTCTCTGCGAGCGCCGCCTCCGCCTCCGGCCCCGCGAGCCGCTCGAGCCACGCCGAGAACCCTCCGCGTTGGAGAATGATCTCGGGCTTCTCTTGGCGGAGCTCCATCAGCTCGCGCACGGCCTCGTTCCTGAAGACGATCTTCTCGGACGTCGACGACCACCGCGCCGGCCATGCGTCCCAGGGTTCGCCGACCGGCTTCATGAAAGCTTGGCCCTCGGTGAAGCAATACAGCGTGCCCACCCCAAATCCCTCCGGCTCGCGTGGCCCTCCCGGCGCCCTCACCCGGAAGCAGCCCGCGAGCGCGGCCGGAAGCGGCGCCTGGGACCATTGCGGAGGCGACGGAGCGGGCGGCCGGAGGCGCTGGGCTTCCCGCAGTCGCCCGCAGAACCCCCCGCGCGTCTGATCTCGCTCGCAAATCTCCACGAGGATCTCGAGCTCGTCGCACGCGGTCTGCGCTCCCCGCGCGCACGCCTCGCCGAGCGTCTCGACGCCCCGCACCTCCGTGCGCGGATCGAACGAGAGCCCCGATCCATACATCCAGCACCCGCACCTCGGGTCTCGCCCGCAGGCTTCCGCGAGCCTGGCCTCGATCCGCGCGCGATCGTCGGTGGTCGCCTCCTTTTGCTGGGCGAGCGTGAGGCAACCCCAGGCGAACCCCTTTTCACACGTCATGCGCAGGAGCTCCATGCCCCGCTCCGGCTTGCCCCCCTCGTTCGGGTGCTTCTTGTGCCACTCCGCGAGCGCCACGCAGGCCGCCATGTCTCCATCGCCGCAGGCCGCCTCGCACGCCTCGGGGCCCGTGCTCGCACAATCGTCGCTCTTGAGCGGGCACTCCACGACCTCGACGCCGGGCCGCGGGCGAAAGGGAATGCTCTTCTCGGCGGCGGTTGCTTTCGTGACGGGAGGCGGCGTCCCCCCGCCGCACGCTGCCGCGAGGCCCCCGAGCGCGAGGGCGAGCTGCACGGTTCCACGGAGCGGCGCGATGGGCTTCACGGGATCCTTGTATCGTTCCAGGGGGGAAACGTCGAGCGTCGGGGGCACGCCCGCGCGTTCGCGTGGCGGGATCTCCCGCACCTTTTCTGTCATCGAAGTCTTGTGTATCGCCTCACCGCCGATCTATGCTGAACCACTTGCTCAAGGGGAGGGCACGAGCATGTATAGTCATGCGATCACGGTCTCGGACGCCGAGAACCATCGTTTGTTCGATCCGACGCGCGCCGCGCTGGAGCAGCGTATCTCCGAGCTCGAAGACAAGCTCGATGCGGCCGAGCATGGGCAGCGCCTCGAAGCGGAGCGCTTTCGGCTGACGGTCGACGGCGCTCCCATCGGGATGGCCCTCGTCGGGCTCGATGGCACCTTCATTCGCGCCAACCACGCGCTCGGCGAGCTTTTTGGCTTCGCGCCCGAGGAGCTCGTGAAGGTGCGCTTCCAGGACCTCACGCATCCGCAGGACCTGCAGAGCGACCTCGACCTCGTCGGCAGCGTGCTCCGGGGCGAGATCGCGCGTTACGAGCTGCGCAAGCGATACTTCCGCAGGGACGGCGGCGTCATCCACGCCGATCTGCACGTCTCCATGGTGCGCGACGGGCGCGGCGAGCCGCTCCATTTCATCTCGCAGATCCTCGACGTCACCGAGAAGCTGCGCGCGGAGGAGACCCTGCGCGCGCGGCTCGCCGAACTCTCCACGCCCCTCATTCCCATTCGTGATGACGTCATGGTGATGCCGCTCATCGGCGCGATCGACGCCGAGCGCGCGGAGCGGGTGCTCACGACCCTGCTCGCAGGCGTGAGCAAGACCGGCGCGCGTGTCGCGATCGTCGACGTGACGGGCGTCGCCGCGGTGAACGAGCAGGTGGCGAGCGCCCTGTTACGCGCCGCGCAAGCCGTGCGGCTGCTCGGAACGCGCATGATCCTGAGCGGCATTGGACCCGAGGTGGCGCGCACGCTGATCTCCATCGGCGCCGACCTGTCCGGCATCATCACCTGCGGGAACCTGCAAGCGGCCGTCGCGCAAGCCGTCAAGCTCACGCGTCAGAGCAGCTAGCCCCGGAAGCTCAATCGGTCGGTCGCTCGCACTCGAAGACGTGCCCCCAGCGTGGATCGAGTGATAACCAGATCAGCGACGAGGAGGGGGAGAAGTTCCCTGTGCCCAACGGAAGCGCGCCTTCCCAGACGCGCTCCTGGATGCATCCGTCGAGGCCGAGGTCCGCGGGGGTGGCGGCGAAGGTCGATCCGTCGGGGCACACGAGCGTGAGGGGCAGGCCCGACGTGAATGAAATCGCGGCGCCGGTCGGACCTTCGAGGACGTGTCGCCGGGGGGCGTCCGGCTTCGACGGCCCCGTCTCCGGGCCCGTGTCGTGATAACGGAAGCAGGTCTTGTTCGCGACGCGCACCTCGACGTCGAGGACCCAGGGGCTCCCTTTGGGCGCCTCGGGCCGAAACAAGACCTCCGCGTTCGGGGCCGTGCAGGTCTTGCCGTCGCGCGCGAGCATGCCTCCGATCGGCAGAGGGCCGAGGCAGGCGTGGATCTCGCGCTTCATCGTTTGCCAGCAGTTGTCCGTCTCGCGGAGCCATCCGCAATCGAGCGGCTTCGGGGGGTCGGTCGGGGTCGAAGGCGCGGATGCAGCGTCGGGCGGCGTGTGTGACGCGGGCGGCGCGCCCTGCGGAGCGGCGTCACGCGCGCAGCCGGGCAGGGAAGGGGTGAGCCCGAGGAGCGTGACGAGGAGGGCTTTCGAATGCGGATGCATGGGGGGGCGTGGCGCCTGAGGGGAGCGCGGGGCGGGGGTCTGCAAGAGGTTGGCAGTCCAGCTCCTTGTGCACGGCCTGGATGGATCTGCGCAAGATTTGGGAGCGGATGCCGCTCACCGCCCGCACGCCAGCATCGGGAGGATCGCGTCCTCGATCAGGTGTGTCGTCTGCTGGTGCATGCCGCGCATGTTGTAGTTCGTGCGGGTCACCACGACCGCCGCGTCGAGCGCCGGGAACATCACCACCGCGTTGCCGCCGTTGCCGCCCATGAACCAGCCCGTCTGCGCGCCACACGGCGTCTGGTACGCGCGCGTCCAGAACAGGTAGCCATAGTGCTGTTCGGGCATCGCCTCGCGTTGCACCGTCACCGCCGCGTCGACGAAGGCCGCGGGCACGACCTGCGCCTCGCCCGCCCGGCCGTGCGCAAGAACGAGCCGCGCGAGCGCCGCGAGGTCGCGCGTGCGCAGCCGCAGCCCCCCGCCCGTCATGATCTCGCCGGTCGGCGATTTCGAGAACTCCCAGCGCGTGATCCCGAGCGGCGCGAACAGGTGCTCCGCCATGAAGCGGTCGATCGGCTGGTGCGCGGCGCGCTGGACGATCTGGCCGAGCAGGAACACCCCCGCGGTGCAGTAGTGCCACGGCCCGCGCCCGCTCGCGTCACGCTGGTAGTCCGCGCGCACCGGCAGGTCGACCGCCCAGCGCGCCCATGCCTGCTTCGGGTACATCTTCTCCTCATTGCCGGGCGATGCCTCGTCGTCGTCGTTGCAATCGAGCGCCGACGACATCGTCAACAGGTCCTCGATCGTAATCGCCGCCTTGCCCGGCTCGTCATGCGTGAACGGCGCGAGGTCCGCCAGGTACGTGAACGCCGGCGCGTCGAGCCCCGGCAGCGCGTGGCGCTCGATGGCGATCCCGACCGCGAGTGCGGTCAACGATTTCGTCGCCGAGCGCGTGTCGTGCAGCGTCTCCGGCGTCGCGCCGGCGAAGTATCGCTCGTACTCCACCTGACCGCCGCGCGTGACGAGCACGCTCGTTGTCTTCGGCGCGTCACCACGCGCGAGCGCCCCGGCGATGCCGTCGTAACGCGCCGGGCTGGCGCCACATCCCCACAGAAACAAGGCGATGAGCAAGATCCACATGCCCTCGCCATGTCATGTCGTGCCCTCCGCATCTTGTACGCGCGAAACCTCGTGCTCCGCCTGCGGGACGGTCCTCGGGGATCCGGCCAGGCCTCGGTACTGCCGGCGGTACGCGCCCGGGCTCGTCGCGAACGTGCGCGCGAACGTGCGCGTCATGTGGCTCTGGTCGACGAAGCCGCACGCCGTCGCGATCTCCGCGAGAGGCCGCCCGGTCGTGCGCACCAGTTGCGCCGCGCGCTCGATCCGGCAGCGCCGCACGTACTCGCCCGGCGTGCAGCCAAAAAACCGACGGAACATGCGCGCGAGGTAGACCGGGTGCACCCCCGCCGCTGCCGCGACCTCCGCCATCGTCAGCTCGTCGCGCGACCGATCGTGCAGCACCTCGCGTGCCCGCGCGAGCCAGCGCGGCGGCCGCCGCTCCACCGCATGCGCGCGGCTGAACGCGCCGACCAGCTCCAGGCACAACGCCTCGAGCGCCAGCGTGTCGCCCCCTTGTGCTGCGGACGCCGCGATCCGGTGCGCGATCGCGAGGGCCCCCGGCTCCCACATGCGGATCGCCGCCTCGCTCGGCGCCGCCACCTCCGCCGCCTCCGCGAACCGCGCCGCCGACACGGACACGCCCGCAAACCGGCCGCAGTGCTCCGGGAACGTGTCCTCGTGCGTCGTCCCTGGCGGGTTGTAGATCAGCGCGGGCTCCGCGTGCAGGTGCCCCGCACCACGCGCCGACGACAGATAGTGGCCGTCGAGCAGCAAGATGAAGTGCGCATCCTCGTGCGTGTGACGCGCGACCTGCCGCGCTGGATCCGCTGTCGCGATCGAGAGCGAGAAGCCCGCGACGTCGCGGCGCACCTCGCGCATACCGAAGAACTCACCGTGCTGCAGCGTCGGCTGGGCCACCAATTCAGGATCCGATATCGGGCGTGTATTGAATCCAAACGGGCGGAACAGCAAGCACAATCGCCCCGCCCCCCAGCATCGCCACGACGGCGTTTCCACCCGCGGCGACGCGGGCGTTCAAGACGCGGGCCGCATCACGCAGCCGCTCGGGTCCTTCCGGGGCCAGCTTCGGGGAGGGTGACGTACAGGCAGGTTCAGGGGGCGGCCGGCGTCACGCACACCGAGACGGTCATGCCGCAGGCGTTGCAGGGCTGGTTGTGGCAGGGATTGATGCTCACCTCCTGGCACGTGCCGCCGGAGATGGGGCAATCGAAGTCGCCGCTGCAATCCGTCACGGCGAAGCAGCCCGCCTCCGGGAGGGCCGGCATCCCGCAGCCCGGGACGAGCCAGCGGCAACCTGCGTCCGCGCCGCACTCCGTCTCGTTCTTGTAGGAAACACAAGAATCGGGGGGCGGGGGATTGCAGGTCGATATGCCCTCGGTGGTCCAGACCGTGCCATCACACGAGGCCGTCTGCTCCTGCGGGCCGCAGCCGTAATCGACGGTGTAGCTGCACGTGGTCACGTAGCTGCAAAGGGCTCCCGACGCCGGCGCCTCGGGCGGGCATGGGTCGACGGGGGGCGGATTGCACCCGCTCGTCATGTGCCATGACCCCTCTTCGCAAAAATACACCTCCACGCATCCGCTGTTGTACTCGCACGAGAGCGGCTCGGTGCACGGCGTGTTCGTGTCCGGCGGCGTCGCGGGGCACTCGGGCGTCTCGACAGGAGGCGGGTTTTCGGACTCGGTGGGAGGCGGGTTCGACGTGACGGTGGTGATACACCCAGGCAACAACACGACGGCGGTCGCGGCCTGGGCGACGGTGACGACAAAAGGCTTTCGGCGGGGCTTCTGCTTGCGGGGAAAAGACATGGTTTTCCTCTCCGGAGATGGCTCAGCATGGCGCAACCAGGCGCCAGGAGCGGTCAGGATTCCTTGAACTTGCAACAATCGTGCACGGGCGCGCGACCTCTTGGCGTATGCTCGTGTCGGCGGCGGGAGGCGAATGAAAAAGTGGAGGATTCGAATGCGTATACACCTCTTGTGGAGCATCGGTTTGGCACTGCTCATCGGGGTCGGGTGCGACGGCGCTCCGAACCCTGATGCAACGAGCGGAGGTGGCGACGGAGGTTCGGGAAATGGCGGCGGAGGCAGCGGAGGCAGCGGAGGACCGTCGGACGATCACGATCCGCCAACCGCGATTTTCGCTCCGGCCCTGCCGGCGTACTGGTATGTCGACGCGGTGCCGCTCTCGGCCGGCGTCGCCGGCGACGACGTCACCCACTACCGTTATGCCATCGACGACGGCGCCTTCAGCGACGAGCAGCCGGTGGCAACGCCGATCTCGATCCCCTCCGTCGCGGCCGGCAAGCGCACGCTGAAGATCATCGGGCGTGACGCGGCCGGCAACTGGCAGGACACGCCGACCCAGGCGAGCTTCCACATGGCCACGACGGGCCCGGAACCGACGGCGTGCAAGCTCGTGGCCGACGGCGGCACGTGCGACTTCCTCCTCACGACCTCGAGCGGCTTCTACGCGACCCCCAAGCACTTTTACGACGCGAACGGTGACGGCAACCCCGACTACGAGAAGCTCCTCGACATCAAGCCAGGCTCGAAGGTCTGCCTCCAGGCCGGCGCCTACGACACCCTGAACATCCGCGGCTTCGAGGGCAGCCCGGAGGCGCCCGTCACCCTCGTGAACTGCGGCGGTCGGGTCGACTTCGCGCACAGCCACGCCAATGCGGCCCTGGCCGTGCTCGAGTCACGTTACGTGCGCATCGTGGGCGTCGGAGCCGCGGCGGAGCCGTATGGGATCACCCTTGCCACCTCGGGCAACCAGGGCGCGAACGGCCTCGAGATCACCGACGGGTCGTCCGACATCGAGGTCGCCTTCGTCGAGGTCAAGAGCGCAGCATACGCGGGAATCGTGGCCCGCACGAACGTGAGCTGCAAGTGGCACCGCGAATCCTTCGTGCAAGAGAACACCTTCCTCCACCATAACAACGTGCACGATACCGGAGGCGAAGGGTTCTACATCGGCGGCTCGCATTGGGGCGCTCTGGAGCTGGTCGAGAACGGCAATGCCCAGTGCGGCGTCAACGCCGGCAATGGCACCATGGTGTGCGAGAACGACTGCAAGTTCGAGCCCGAGCTGCACGGGGTTCGGATTTACGCGAACCGGGTGGAGAGCACCGCCGCCGACGGCATTCAGGTCGGCAGTGCATGGTCGGACCATGACGGCGCGGTCGATTACGACACCGAGGTCTACGACAACGTCGTGATTGACGGGGCCACCGGCGACAGCCCCTACAACTCGGGCGCCCTCGACATCAACCCCGGGACTTCGGGCCGGGTGTACCGCAACTTCGTCCGTGGCACCGACGCTTATGCGGGCCTGTTCATCGCGGGCCCGGGCCACATCGACGTCTCCAACAACGTCGTCGTCACCGCGACGGACGTGGGCCTGGTGATCCAGGACAATGACGCGGGCGCGAAGAACGGGCCGTTCCGCATTCTCAACAACACGATCATCAACGACGGCCCCTACGGCATCTACATGTACCACACGCACAGCCAGGGGAACCTCTGCCACAACAACCTGCTCCTGCGCGCGTCCGAGGCCATCCACCTGCTCAACGCCAGCGTCGACTGGAAGGCGTCGAACAACGTCACGACGGGCAGCCTCGAGAGCCACTTCGTGAACGCGGGCAAGGATGACTATCACCTCCTCTCGACGTCGAGCGCGGTCGACGCCGGGACCGACGTGTCCAGCCTGGGCCTCACCACCGACTTCGACAGGCTGCCCCGCGAGGTCGGCCCGTACGACGTCGGAGCCTTCGAATACAGGCCGTAAGCGCATTGCCGGTCACCTCCGACACGTCGAGGGCGTAGACCCCCGCTCCCGCTTCCGCTCCCGCTCCCGCTTCCGCTCCCGCTCCCGCTCCCGCTCCCGCTCCCGCTTTTGCGTCGAGGTAGATTGATCCGCCGGAGCCCGACGGCAAACGTGCCGGGCAGGTGTCGACGTGCCAACCCATCCTGCGTGCTCGCGCCTGCACGTTCGCCGCGATGATTGACGCGGATTCCAAGCGGCGTATAGCCTGGTGGTTCGGTGACGAGGGGGGTGGCATGTGAGGCATCGACATGACCCGGCTGGAAGACGTGACGATCACAGAAGAACTCGCGAGGACCGCGAGGTCACGGCTGTTTCGTGGTCGCAGGGAGAGCGACGGCCTTCCGGTGCGCGTGAAGGTGCTCCGCGCCGAGTCCAATCGCGTCGCTGACGTCGCCAGCTTCAAGCACGACTATCAACGCCTGTCGCGCCTGCGCGACCCTGGCGTGGTGCGCGTGCACGGCTTCGAGCCGACCGGCGAGGGCATGGCCTTGGTCCTCGCCGAGGTCGAGGGCGAGCCCCTGTCAGCCCGCCTGACGTCGCCCGCGGGCGCGCGCGCTCTCCTGGACCTCGCCATCCCGCTCACCACGGCGCTCGGCGCGATCCACGCGGCCGGCGTCGTGCACCGGGGGCTTTCGGCGGCGAGCATCGTCGTCGACGCGAGCGGCCGCCCCACCATCGCGAGCTTCGGCGCGGATGCGGCGCTGAGTCGCGAACATGACGCACTTTACGAACCGCATTTCGTCGTCGAGACCCTGCCCTTCTTCGCCCCCGAGCAGACCGGGCGCATGAACCGCGGCGTCGACGAGCGCTCCGACCTCTATTCGCTGGGCGTCATCTTCTATGCGCTCCTCACCGGGCAATTGCCATTTCGATCCCGGGACCCGCTGGAGCTCATCCACGCGCACCTCGCCCTCGCGCCCGAGCGGCCTTCCAAGATCGCTCTCGACGTGCCGCCGCCGCTCGAGGCGATCGTGCTGAGGCTGCTCGAAAAGAACCCCGAGGATCGCTACCAGAGCACGAAGAGCCTCCTCGCCGACCTCGAGGCTTGCCGGCAGCGGCTCCGCCCCGAGGGTGGCATCGACGAATTCCCGCTCGGAGCGCTGCACGAAAACGCCCTCCTGCTGCTCCGGAACAAGCTCTACGGGCGCGAGAACGACGTCGCGGAGCTCGTCGCGTCCTTCGAGCGGGTGCTCGGCCAGGCGCGCGAGATCGTGCTCGTCTCGGGCTACTCGGGCGTCGGGAAGTCCTCGCTGGTCGCGGAGATCTTGAAGCCGCTCGCGCGGGCCAGGGGCTATTACATCACGGGCAAGTACGACCAGTTGAACCGCGAGGCGCCCTACAGCGCCATCCTCCAGGCTTTCGACGGGCTCGTCCGGACCATCCTATGCGAGAGCGAGGGACGCGTGCGCGCGTGGAAAGAGGCGCTCCTCGCCGCGCTCGGCCCGAACGCGCCCGTCGTCTGCGAGGTGCTCCCCTCGCTCGCGCACGTCCTCGGCGATCTGCCGCCCGCGCCGGCCCTCGGGCCCCTCGAGGCCCAGAATCGATTCACCCTCGCGATGCGGAGGTTCGTCTCGGTATTCGCCCGGCGCGCTCATCCGCTGGTGCTCTTCCTCGACGACCTGCAATGGACCGACGCGGCGAGCCTGCGCCTGCTTACCACGCTCCTGCTCGACGACAGCATCGAGGCTCTCTTCTTCACGGGCGCTTACCGCGACAACGAGGTGAATGTCGCGCACCCGCTCCGCACGACACTCGCGGAGCTGCGAAAGGGCGGCCTCGGCCTGCGGGAGATCGTGCTCGGCCCGCTCCGGATCGAGCACGTGAAAGAGCTGCTCGCGGACAGCCTGCGCGCGCCGAGCCCCGAGGGCGCGGCCGAGCTCGTGCTGCAAAAGACAGGAGGCAATCCATTTTTCGTGCGTCAGCTCTTGCGGTCGCTCCACGAAAAGGGGGCCCTCGAGCCCGGACCGGACGGATCGCTCGGCTGGAGCTCGCTCGAGGCGATCACCACGATGCCACACATGGCCAATGTGGTGGACTTGATGCTCGACGCGATCCGGCACCTGCCCCGGGTCACGCAGGAGGCGCTGGAGATCGGCGCCGCCATTGGCAGCCCGTTCGAGCTCCGCACGCTCAGCATCGTCACCGCATGCGCGCCGGAGGAGGCCTACGGCCGCCTCGCCCCGGCCCTCGAGGCAGGGCTCGTGGCGCGCGCCGGCGAGTTCTACCGTTTCACCCACGACAAGATCCAGGAGGCTGCCTATGCGATGCTCGCCGAGGACGAGCGGGCCGCGCTCCACCTGCGCATCGGGCGCCTCTTTTCGAAGAAGAGCGACGCGCAGAGCCTGTTCGACGCCACGGGCCACCTGAACAGCGCGCGCGCGCTGGTGCAGGAGGCCGCGGAGCTCCTCGCGCTCTGCAAAATGAACCTGGCTGCCGCCGAGCGTGCCGAGGGGGCCGCCGCGTTCCCAGCCGCTCTCCGCTACCTCGAGCACGGCATCGTCCTGCTCCCCGCGGACGCCTGGGACGCCCATTACGATCTCGCGCTCCGTTATTTCATGAAGAAGGGCGAGATGGAGGCCCTGTGCGAGCGTCACGCGCAGGCGCGGGAGACGCTCGGCCAGGCCTTCACGCACGCCCGGAGCCGCCTCGAGCGCACCCAGGTCCGGCGGCTCGTGATGAACGCCCACGTCTTGACGAACGATCTCCTCGCCGCCCTCGATGAGGGCCTCGCCGCGCTCGAGCCCTTCGGCATTCATCTGCCGCGCTTTCCGAGCGATGAGGCGAGCAGCGCCGAGCTCGACGCGACGCTCGCCGCGCTCGAGGGCCGCCCCATCGATTCGCTGGTCGAGCTGCCGCTCCTTTCGGATCCCGAGATCATGGTCCTCCAGGACGTGCTCGAGGACATGCTCTCGCCTTGCTACTTCGTCTCGCCGAACAACCACGCGATCACGGTGGCGAAGATGGTGCAGCAGGCGCTCGCGCACGGGCTGTCGAAGCACACGATCTATGCGTTCGTGAATTTCGGGATGTTCCTCTGCGTGCGGGGGGACATCGAGCTCGGCTACCAGTTCGGAAAGCTCGCGGTGCGGGTGAGCGAGCGTTATCCGGAGAAGAAATCCGAATCGATGCTCTGCAACATGTGGGGCGCGTTCGTGCAGCACTGGAAGGAGCCCTATTCGAAGTACAAGGAGAACTTCCCGCGGGGCGTGCACGTGGGCCTCGAGACGGGCCAGTACGTCTGGGCCTTTTACAATGCGACGAACATCCCCACGAACAGCCTGCTGCGGGGCGCGCGCCTCGAGGAGGTCGTCGAGGAGGCGGCGGCGCTCGCGCCGGTGTGCAAGCTCGACATCTCCGGCGGCTTCACCTGGATCGTGAACGCCGCTGCCC
Source organism: Polyangium sorediatum (assembly GCF_029946465.1). Classification (NCBI taxonomy): domain Bacteria; kingdom Pseudomonadati; phylum Myxococcota; order Polyangiales; family Polyangiaceae; genus Polyangium; species Polyangium sorediatum. The sequence goes on along the minus strand of NZ_JARZHI010000047.1, from coordinate 63,558 downwards.
AGATCGCGCAGAACCTTTCCACTCCGTCCGCGCGCAGCGACAGGCTGGTGGGGGATTGGCTCGACATCGACGCCGTCCGGAGCACGGCGACCGCGATGGGCAACCGCGCCGTGCTGTTCTTCGCGGATAACTTCGCCATCATGCACGACGTCTTCCAGGGCCGTTACGCCGAGGCGGCGGAGGTGGCCCTCGGGGCCGAGCCCGACATCCCCTCGGTCAAGAGCTGGCACGTGAGCGTCGTCTATCACTTCTATGCCTCCCTGGCGCTGCTGCTGGCCGCGGAAGAGGCCACGCCCGAGGTGCGCGCGAGAAACCTGGCCCGCGCCGAGGCCTCCGCCGAAAAGCTCTCTTGCTGGGCCGATCTGTGCCCGGACAACCACCGGCACCGCGCGCTCCTCTTGCGCGCCGAGATTGCCCGGGCCCGCGGCGAGCGCCTTTCGGCCGTCGATCTCTACGATGAGGGCATCGCGGCGGCGGCCGCGGGGGGGTTCGTGCAGGACGAGGCGCTCGGCAACGAGCTGTGCGCGCGTTATCACCTGCGCCTTGGAAAGCCGAAGATCGCGCGCACGTACCTCCACGAGGCGCACGCGCTCTACGGTCAATGGGGGGCGGCCGTGGTGACGGAGCGCCTCGAAAAGAGCTTCTTCGCGCTCATGCCGCGCGCCGCCCACGGCCCGCACGTGGGCGCCAACGCAGGGGCGGAGGACGGGAACGCGCGGGCGCTCGACGTGCACGCGGCCATCAAGGCCATGCAGGCCATCTCCGGCGAGGTGGTGCTCTCGCGCCTGCTCTCGAGGCTCTTGCGGATCGCCCTCGAGAGCGCCGGGGCGACGCGGGGCATTTTGATCCTCAAAGAGAATGACGATCTCTTGATCCAGGCCGAGGAAGAGCTCCAGGGCGGAAAGGTCACCCTGCTTGCGGGCGTGCCCCTGGATACGCGCGAGGATTTGCCCACGGGAATCGTGCATTACGTGGCGCGGACGGGCGAGAGCATGGTCCTCGGGGACGCGGCGAACGCGGAGCCGTTCTCCGGCGATCGCTGGCTCGCGCAGGGCAAGGCGCGGTCGCTCCTGGCGGCGCCGGTGGGCAAGCGCGGGCAGATCGTGGGGGTGCTCTATCTCGAGAACGAGCTCGCCGCCTTCGCATTCACGCCCGATCGCGTGGAGCTCTTGCGGATGCTCTCCACGCAGATGGCGATATCCATCGAGAATGCGCTGCTCTACGCGAGCCTGGAGCGCAAGGTGGAGGACCGGACCCGGGCGCTCGAGGAGGCGCATGCGGAGATCGTGACCTTGAGCGACGAGCGCGAGCGCAGCCAGGCGGAGATGCTCGAGCACAGCCATGCCCTCATTGCGCGCCAGGAAGAGCTCATCCGGGCACTCTCGACGCCCATCCTCCAGGTCTGGGACGGGGTCCTGGCATTGCCCCTCATCGGCGCGCTCGACGGCCCGCGGGCCGCGGAGATCACCGAGCGGCTGCTTTCGCGTGTGGCGAGCTCGGCGACGCGCTTCGCGATCATCGACGTGACCGGCGTGGACACGCTGGATGGGCAGGCGGCCGAATTGCTGGTGCGCATTGGGCGCGCCGTGGAGCTGCTCGGCGCGCGGACGCTCATCACCGGGCTGCACGCGAGCGCCGCCCGCACGCTGGTCTCCCACTGCGTCGATCTGCGCGGGATCGAGACGCGCGCCAACCTGCGCGACGGGTTGCGGCTCTGCCTCCGGCGCCTTGCCTGAACTGCCTGCGAGGAGCCGGTCTCCTGTCTCCTCCGCGGGGCTTCAGGATTTCCCGGCGCGCATCCGGTGGTGCGCCAGGCGGTCGCTCGTGCTCAGGGTCTCGGGATGACGCTCCCCCAGCGTCTTTTCTTGAAGGTCGAGCAGCCTCCGCGCGCACGCCTCCGCCTCCTCGTGTTTCTCCTGCACGGCCAGCATGTATTCGAGCAGGAACAGCGTTTTCAGGTGGTCCGGGTGGCGTTCGCCCAGCGTCGCCTCTTTCAGGGCCGCCACCCTGCGTAGGAGCCCCTCGGCTTCGCCTGGATTGCCCTGCTTCTGCAAGACGCTCGCGAGCCCACCCGCCGCCGACCAGAACGCCGGATGATTCGGGCCCACGGCACGCTCCTCCAGGACGAGCGCCCTTCGGTGGACCGCCACGGCCTCGTCCACCTTGCCCCCGACGCCCAACACACCGCCGAACAAGGCGAGCAGGGACCGGTAGGACGGCCTTCCGCCGTCCCGCGCATCGTCCTTTTGGGAGAGGGCTCGCGAGAGGATCGCCTCGGCCTCCGCGTCTTTTTCGTATTTCCCGAGGACGTTCACGAGGACGTGCAGCGACGCCTCGGTCCGAGGCTCGTCGGGCCCGAGGACCTTCTCGTGGAGCGCCAGCACCTCCCGGAGCAAGGCGACCGTCTCTTCGGGTCTGTCCTGGCTCGTCATGACGGCCGAGAGGAGGTTCAGCGACACCGGATAGGCGACATGGCGCGGGTCGAGCGCGTGGCCTTCGAGGGCCAGCGTTCGGCGCAGGAGCGCCTCGATCTCGGCGAACTTCCGTTGCACCAGGAGCGGCTCGACTTGCTTGACCAGCGCGGCGTCGTCCAGCGCGAAGGCCGCAGGTGCGCCCGTCGATGCTCGTTCCGCGGCGACCTGCTCCGTTTTTTTGCCCTTGAACCAGTCGAAAATGCCCATGGCGTAGCGAACCTACCCACAAATCCCCCCTCGGTTCAACCCGTGTCGTCCCGTACGACCCCGTCCCTCCGGCCGAAGCCGCGCGTTGCTCGATGGCGCCGCCTCGCCAGGACGAGCAGGTTTCGGGCGCTCGTGGGTGCTCGGGCGTTCGAGGGGGCGCGGGAGACGGTGACGCGTGGGTGTTCGAACGTTCGAACGGGCGCGCGTCACGGTGGCGCGAGGGTGCTGGGGCGTTTGGAGACGCAGAGGAGACGGTGACGCGTGGGTGTTCGAACGTTCCAACGGGCGCGCGTCACGGTGACGCGTGGGTGCTGGGGTGTTTGGAGACGCGGAGGAGACGGTGACGCGAGGGTGTTCGAAACGTTCGAACACCCTCGCGTCACGTCGACGCGCGGGGGTCGCTACGTTTGAAGACGCGGGAGCCAAGCCGGCGGCGCTGCCCGTGGCCCGTTGAACCCCCCTCCACGGTCTTGCCACCGGCCCGTTGGAAGAACTGCGCACTGCGCAGTTCTTCCACCTTCGGTCCAGGCCGTGCCTGGTCCGGGTCGAGGGGCGGACAGCCCCCGCGGGGTCCGGGGCAGCGCCCCGGCGGCGCGACGCTCCAAGTCACGGGCTCAAACGGGCGCGTGCCTTGACGGCTTCGTCGGGGAAATCGCTGAAGACGCCGTCGATGCCGAGGCGGTAGAAGACATCGTATTCGCTTGCTGGGGTCGCCTTGTAGTCTCCGGCGAGGAACATCCCTTCGCTGCGGAACGTCCACGTGTGCACGAACAGGCCCTTTCCGTGCGCGCGCGTGATGAGATCCGTTGGGGCCAGGGAGGTTCGATCGGCGTCGTCCACGGTGCCGTCGCCGTTGACGTCGTCGGCGGCGCCGTCGTTGTCCGCGTCTACGCCTTCCACCGACACGATGTATCGCTTCCACGGTGACACGCCGTCGGCATAACTTGCGAGGAATGCGAGACCTTCGTCGGTGAGCAGGTCTGCGAACGTGCGCGGGTCGTTCTTCTTGGCGAAATCGTACGGTTTGTCGTAGGGCGGCGCGAGCAGGATGGAGCCGTCCAGCGCGATGCCGTCTGCGTCGATGAGCTGCACCAGGGGCAACGACGTCTTTTGCCGCAGGGCTTGCAGGTTTCCGACCTCGAACGACTGGATGATCACCTTCGCGTCGGGGCCTGTGAGCCCGGCTTGGTCGAGGGCGGCGAGGAGTTTGTCTTCGAGCGGGAGGCCGAGCTCTTCGTGGTAGGTCGGGTGCTTCGTCTCCGGGTAGATGCCGATCACGCGCCCGGTTTCCTCGGACTTCGCCTTGGCGAGCGCGAGGACCTCTTCGAACGTCGGGATCTCGTACTTGCCATTGTGCTCCTGCGGCCGGTAGCTGCGCGGCTGCACGGCGCGGAGCTGCTTGATCTCCGCCAGCGTGAAATCACTCGCGAAAAAACCTTCCACGGAGACGCCGTCGACGAGCTTTGTCGTCTTCCGGTCTGCGAACTCGGGTTTCGAGGCGACGTCGGTCGTCGATCCGATCTCGGGCTCGTGGCGTGCGATGAGGTGGCCGTCCTTTGTGGCGACGAGGTCTGGCTCGATGAAATCGGCGCCTTGCTCGATCGCCAGCGTGTAGCTCTCGAGCGTGTGCTCGGGCAGGTAGCCGGAGGCCCCGCGATGGCCTGTCACGAGCGGCGCCTCGCCGTGCAGCGTCTTCCAGGGCTCGGGCGGGGTCGTCGCGGGAGGACGTGGGCTCCCGCCGTCGCCGCAGCCCACCACCAAGGCCGAGAGGAACACCCCGAGGAGGGCCGTACGCGCTTTGATGCTCGATGTCTTCATGGTTTTCCTCGTCATGGATTGTATTCGTGTTGCCTTCGTGGATACGCCGATCTCGTTGGGGGCGCGAGGATGCGCGGGCAAGTTGACGATCCTGCGACGGTCACGAAACACTCTGCCGCCTGCGCCGGAGCGTCGCCGGGGCTCACGTCCCGCCGCAGGCCTCGTACTCCGCCTTGCACGCGCCCATCGCCGCCTGCTGCGCGCATGGCGCGCAATCGCCCGTGATTCCCTCGCCGGCGCACTCCACCTTGCACGCGTCGGCGCATACGCCCGCCGCGCAGATGCAGGTGATGAACGCGTCCGTCGGGGGAGCCTCCGGGGCCAGATCGCAGCCTTGCACGCATGGACAGCAGATGCCGTCCCCCGGGCAACACCCGTCGCTGCGCCCCGCGGGACACGTGCATTCGGCGCCCCCGAGCTCCGCCTTGCAAGGACCAAAGCCGCTGCCGTCGTCGAGGCACCACGCGATGCCCGGCGGGCTCACGGCGTGGCACGTGCAGGAGGTGGTCTCGCCGGGAACACAAACCGTCCCGCCGCCGCCGCCGCCCGTGCCCGTCGCGCTCGTCGAGCTCGCCGCTGAACCGCCGCTGCCCGACGGGTTCGGGTCCTCCACGGTGGAGCCACAGGCGGCGAACACGGCCGTGATCAGAGCAAAAGCCAAAAAGGTTCGCATGGGGTCCCATACCACCGATCGCGACGCCTGCGGAATCCCTCTCAGAGCTCGCGCGCGATGCGGAGAATCTCCTCGCGCAGCCATCGATGCGCCGGGTCGTGGTCGAACGACGCGTGCCACAACATCGAGATCCCGGATTTGGGGAGCGTGATCGGCACGTCCGCCGTCGCCAGGCCCAGCGTCTCGGCTGCGGCGAGCGCCACGCTCCGGCGTAATGTCGCCACGGCGCGCAGCCGGCGGAGCAGGTAGGGGACGCCCACCGCGTGCGGCGTGCTCACGGCGATGCGCCGCTTCCATCGGTGTTTTGCGAGCGCCGCGTCGATGCTGTCCTCCAGCGCCGCGCGGGACGAGATTCGTACGTGCGGGATCGCGGCGTACCGCTCGGCCGTCATGGGCACGGAGGGGTCGTGCGCGCGGGGATCGAAGAGGCACAGGTACGTATCACCCGTGCAGATGACGCGGCGCTTGTGGTGCGTGCGGCCTTCGCGGAAGACGCCGATCGCGAGGTCGAGCTCGGCCGCGTCGAGCATGTCGGGGACCTCGGCCGGCGCGAAGGGGCGGACGTCGATCCGGACCTTCGAGGAGAAGCCTTCGAGGTGCACGAGCAGCGGCGGCAGGAGCGCGATCTCCATGTCGTCGTGGACGGCGATGCGGAACTGGCGCTCGTCCCGCGCGGGATCAAAAGGCGCCCTCGAAAGCAAGGTCGCCTGGATGCCGGCGAGCGCGGCGTGGACCTCGGCCGAGAGCTCCTGCGCGCGCGGCGTCGGTTGCATGCCGCCCTCGGCGCGCACGAAGAGCTCGTCGCCGAAGAGATCCCGCAGGCGCGCGAGGTTGTGGCTCATGGCCGATTGGCTGAGCCCGAGCCGCGCCGCCGCCCGTGTCACGTGGCGCTCCGTCAAGAGAGCATCAAAGGCCACGAGCAGGTTGAGGTCGAGCCGCGCGAGATGCGTGTGATCGATGATCGTCATGCGCTCTATCGGTTGGATTCATCCGAGCGGAGGGCCTACGTCAAGCCCCTCGACACATGTCGGAGGTGCTCTCGATGAAGAATGCAGCGGAGAGGTGGCGCCTGCGGGCCGGGGCGCTCACGTTTGGGGGGCTCGTGATGGTCGCAGGTTGTGGGGCGGCGCGGCCTCCGGAGCCGAGCGAAACGGGGGGGGACGCACAGGGAGAGCACGCCCTCCCCGAGGCGGGGCGCCTGCCGCCGGCCCGGCAGATCCACGTGAAGACGCCGGACGGGCTCTCGATCGCCGTGCAGGAATGGGGGCATCCCGAGGGGCCCGAGGTCCTTTTCGTTCACGGCCTCTCGCAGAGCCACCTCGCGTGGGCTCCGCAGATCCAGAGCCGCCTCGCGGACGATTTCCGGATCATCACGTACGACCTGCGTGGCCACGGCGTGTCGGACAAGCCGATCGAGGCGAAGTATTATGAGGAGGACCGACGTTGGGGGGACGAGCTCCGGGCCGTGATCGAGGGCGCGGGCTTGAAACGCCCTGTCGTCGTTGGATGGTCGCTCGGCGGGGTGGTGATCCTCGATTATTTGCGGGCGTATGGAGACGCGGCGCTCGGCGGCGTCGTGTTCGTGGACGCGGTGACGCGCCTCGATCGCGCGCTGCTCGGCGAGATGCCACCCCTCACGTCCGAGGACCTGCCCACGCGGCTCGGGGCCATGCGGCAATTCCTCCGCGATTGCTTCGTCGTGCCGCCGCCGCCGGCTGCATTCGAGACGATGCTCGCGTACAACGCCATGGTGCCCGCCTCTGTGCAGGCCGCCGTCGGGCACATTCCGCTCGATGGCGCCGACGAGGCGCTGCGGGCGCTCTCGGTCCCTGCGCTCGTGATTCATGGAGCGGAGGATCGGCACGCCAAGGTCGCGATGGCGACGCGCACGGCGTCACTCGTCCGCGGCGCGAGGCTCTCGCTCTACGAAGGCGTGGGGCACGCGCCTTTCTACGAGGCCCGGGAGCGGTTCAACGCCGAGCTTGCAAACTTCTTGCGGGAGGTGAATGGGGCGGCGCCGGGCCCAATGCCGCGTCCCTAGATTCCCCTTGTCATACGACCTATGGATCGATATTCCCACCTCTCCACGGGAACTGCTTGCCTGGAGAATGAGAATCGATGAAACACTCGATGGGAATCGGGATGGTGTTTGCCGCCGCGCTGCTCGCCGCGTGCGGCGAAGGAGGGAACGTCGGCACGGGCGGGGGCGGCGCGGCGTCGTCCTCGGCGACGGGGGGCGAGGGCGGGGGCGGCTCGTCCTCGTCCTCGGCGAGCGGTGGCGGCGGCCCTGTGCCCGCGCCCGGCTGGGCCACGGAGCTGCCCGCGGGCGGCGGCTGGACCGAGCTCGCGGACTCCGAGCCCTTCGAGGCGTGGGCCGCCGAAAACCTCGTGCCGAAGACCGGGTACGTCGGCTCGGGGCCCATCGGGGCCGTGCGCGACGCGTACTGCAATCCGGTGTTCGATCACGCGGGCAAGGCGTTTTACCTCTTCGGCGGGGGCCATCACGACGGCAGCGTCAACGCCGTCTTCAAGCTCGACGCGGCGACGCTGAAGTACAGCATCGTCGTGCCGCCGACGCCGCCCTCCGCGTATCCACCGGCCTACACCGCGCCGAACTCCCCCATCGTGTATCCCTCCGGCGCGACGAACGGGTTTTTCCAGACCGCGGCGACGCTGACGGACGCCGCCGACCTGCCCTACGCGGCGCCCTTCGCCGCGCCCCAGTCGAGCCATACCTATTCCGCGATGAGCTTCGCCAACGGCAAGGTGATCCTGCACTACGGCCCCGTGCGCGACGCCGACGTGGGGAGCGGGACGTGGAGCTACCTCGACAAGGACACGTACGGGCCGCAGCTCGTCAAGTTCAACCCCAACTACCACGAGGTCGTGCTCCAAGCGGGCACGCGGACGGCCAACGACCCGGCAACTGGCAAGGCGTGGACGACGCTCATCGCCGGGGATGCCGGATTGAATTGGCGCAACGGCGTGCTCGAGATCGACCCCGCCACGCACACGATCGAGAACGTGGTGGACGCGAAGTGGGGGGTGTTCGGCGACTCCTCGATCGTGATCGGCGGGCCGTACGTCTATGTCTTCAGCCCGACCAAAGCCGACGGCACCGCGACCGCCACGCGTGGCTGGCGCATCGACAAGGCGACACGCGCGGTCGAGCACCTGACGCTCGAAGGCGATCTGCCGAGCTGGCCCGAATTCGCCCAGAAGCAAGAGGGCATTCCGGTCTTCTACGACGGGGCGAAGCTGAATTTCTGGAACTACAGCGTCGACGCGGATCGTGATGCGTTCTTCCGCGTCGATCTCGAGCCCAAGAGCGGCGCCGGCACCGAGGCGGAGCCCTATGTGCTGTCGTCCACGCGAAAGGCGCTCCCGCCCTCGGGGATGCCCTCGCCCGCGCTGACGTACGAGCTGACCTACATCGCGGAATGGGGCGTCGTGTTGTTCCTGCCGCAGGCCAGCGCCAAGCTCTGGGCCATCAAGCTCTGAGAGGGCATTCCTCGGATCGTTTGCCGAGGAGCTGCGCGCGCATGTTTTCAAGCATCGTGCCGAGTCGCAAGGCCGCGGCTTCGACGGCTGCGCGATCCGGCGGCTCGGGCCTCTCGAATGCGTCGCGCACCGTGGCGGCCAGGATGTCCGCTTGCCGCTCCAGCGTGGGCCCCTCGTGCGACGGGAGCTTCGACAGCAAAAAGGAACCCGCCAGGATGGCCTCGATGGCGTGGGCCTGATCGGGGAGCGGGCGATCCACGCGGATCAGCCCGTGATCCCGAAAGACCTGCAACATCCGGGTGAGGTGGTCCGCGAGCCCGAGGACGCGGGCCAAGGACGGCGCCGATCGGTCCGGCGCGAGCGCGCCCAGGATATCGGCTTCCTCTCCGAAAATGGCCCGCGCAAGCGGGCGCCCCGTGTGGAGCAGGAACATCGAGCGAAACATCCGGTGCGGCAGCACCATCCTCGGCTCCACGCGAATCTCGTGGATCTGCGCGTCGAGCATGGCGGCGACCTCGCGGCGCAAAAGCTCCATGAAGAGCGCCTCTTTGGACTTCCAGTGGAGGTAGATGGTGCCTTTCCCTACACGAGCACGACGCGCGATGTCGTCGATCGTGACCCGCTTGTAGCCCCACCCGAGGAGGAGCTCCTGGGCCACCACGAGGATCCGCTCGCCGCGCCCTCGGTGCTGCTCGTCATCCTGCGCCGCCATCGCGCCGCACTCTACAGCGACCCAAGGCCGAGGACCAACACCGACCGGTACTGGATGACCAACTTTCCAAACCGGTCATGGGGTACTGGACAGCACGCCTGGGATCTCCTAGTCTCGCGATCGTCACGCTTCCGTAACGAGATCGTCACCGAGGAGCGAGGGCGCTCCCTCGAACGAGAACGAGCGGGCCCGGCTCCCCAGGCAATCGCTTCCATCAGGACGAGGTGAAGGCAATGAAGGTCCATCCGATGTTCGCCGACGTCAGGTTCGAACCACCCGGCCCCGGCCCGTGGGAGCTCGAAAAGTCGCATTTCTCGCGCCCTGCGACGCGGTTCGGCGCGGACGCCCTGAAGGAGGGCATGCCGATCGGGTTCGCCAAGGGAATGGAGCGATACGGGCTTCCCATGAAAGGGATGAGCCTGGTCATGGTGAATGGCTTCGCCTACGGCCAGATGCAGCCTCTCGGCGTCCCGGCGGGCGTCGCGAGCCTGGGCAGCGGGCCGCCGCCGAAGCCCGTGATGTGGCTCCTTTTCCGCCTGCATCCCCAGATTCGAGCGCGGTTCAAGCGATGCGAGCAGGTGTTCGAATCGAAGCTCTGGCGCGCGGATCTCGGGCACTGGGACAGGGTCGACAAACCACGCGCCATCGAGAAACACCTGGCCCTCCAGGCGATCGATCCGGCCTCGCTCGACCTCGGCGCGCTCCGGGAACACCTGAAGCGCACGCGGACGCACATGGCGGAGATGATCACGCTCCACCACGAATACAACTTCACGGTCATGCTGCCGACGGGCGATTACATCGCGCACGTCCGCGAATGGACGGGCGTGAGCTCGGGCGAGGCGCTCGCGCTCTTGCGAGGCACGTCGCCGCTCGCCCGCGGCATCGCCATCGACGAGCTCGAAGCGCTGGCGAAGGCGCTCCGAGCAAGCGAGGAGGGGCGCCGGGTGCTCACGCGGCAGGGCGATGCGCAGGCCACGCTCGACGCGCTCGTGGCGATGCCGGGGGAGGTCGGGACGGCGGCGCGTGCGTACCTGGATCTCGTGCGGTGCCGGTCGATCGGATACGACATCTCGGACAAGACCGCGGGCGAGCTGCCGGACATGCTCGTCCGGGCGATTCGAGCGACGGTCGAGGAGAACCGTGCGGACGACGCGCTCGCCACGCGTGACGCGAAGGAGCGGGAGATCCGCGCGCGCGTGCCGGCTGCACACCGGTCGCATTTCGACGAGCTGCTCGGCGAGGCGCGGCGCGTGAACCGGCTGCGCGACGAGCGAGGCATTTACGGCGATAGCTGGGGGACCGGGCTCGCGCGCAGGGCCGTGCTCGAAGTGGGGCGCCGGCTCGCCTCTGCCGGGAAGATCGAGGATCCCGAGCGCGCCACGGACCTCACGATCGACGAGATGGTCGCGCTCCTCGAAGGCCGCTCGGGCCCTTCTGCGGCGGAGCTCTCCAAGCGCGCGCTTTATCGAGCGACGATGACCCTCGACCACGCGCCGCCGTGGTTGAATGCGCCGCCCGGCGAACCACCGCCCCTCGACGTTTTCCCGGCCGCGGCGCGCCGCGCGATGAAGGCCATGAACGTGCTCATGGACGACATGACCGCGGAGCACACGAACACGAGCAAATCGCCCGAACCCGAAATCAAGAACGCCGCCGCGCGCGTCCAGGGCCTCACCATCAATGCGGGCGTGTACGAAGGAACGGCGCGTGTCGTCCTCGATCCTGCGGATTTCGGGCGAATCCAGAAAGGCGACGTGCTCGTGACGCGGTCGACGTCCGCCTATTTCAACGTCGTGCTCCCGCTGCTCGGCGCGATCGTGACCGATCGGGGAGGGCAGCTCTCCCATGCGGCGATCGTGGCGCGCGAATACGGCATCCCCGGGATCGTCGGCACGAAGGCGGCGACGGCGACGATCCCCGACGGCGCGCGCGTGCGCGTGGACGGGGAAACCGGCGAAGTGACCATCCTCGCCGCGGCGCCCCTGGCCTCGCTCGCGCCGGAGGTGGCGTTGTGATCGCCGCGCTCGACGCACACCTCCCGGAGGCCGAGTTCGGCGGAAAGGCCGCGCAGCTCGGGCAAGCGCATCGAAGCGGCCTGCCCGTGCCGCCGGCGTTCGCGCTCTCGTCCGACTTCGTGGATCACGTCGTCGCGGGGGACGAAGCGCGGCTCGGCCGGCTCTTCGACGCGTTCGCGACGCTCGCCGGGCCCGTGGCGGTCCGGTCCTCCGGGATCGGCGAGGACGGCGCCTCGGCGAGTTTTGCCGGGCAACACGCGACGGTCTTGAACGTGCGCAGCCCGCACCAGTTGCGAGGCGCGCTCGCGACCGTGCACGGCTCGGCACGCACGGCGTCGGCGCTCGCCTATCGACGCAAGCTCGGGCTCCCGCCGGAGCCTCGGATGGGCGTCGTCGTGCAGCGGCTCGTCCTCGCCGAATGCGCGGGCGTGCTCTTCACCCGCCACCCGACGACGGGCGCCGACGAGCGCGTCATCGAGGCGACCTGGGGCCTCGGCGAGGCGGTCGTCGCGGGGATCGTCACGCCGGACCATTATCGTGTGGCCCGCGGCGGGCGTGTCCTCGAAAAGAGGCCCGGCGAGAAGGACTGCGCGATTGTGTGGAGCGAGGACGGCGGCACGGCCGAGGTCCCCGTCCCGGCGCATCGGGTCGAAGCCTTTTGCCTTGACGACGCGCGCCTCGCGGCGCTCGACGCGCTGGCCTCGGCGTGTGAAGCGGCCTTCGGCGGGACGCAGGATCTCGAATGGGCGTTCGCCGAGGATCGCCTGTATCTGCTCCAGAGGAGAGCGATCACCCGTGGCTGAACAAGGGCCTCGTGTGCCCACACGCTTGCTCGTCGCGATTGCCTTGTCGGCCTCGCTCGCGCCGCTCAACTCCACGATGGTCGCCGTCGCGCTGCCGGAAATGTCGCGCGACCTCGGCGCCGAGTCGAGCGTGCTCCGGCAGGGGCTCGTGACGAGTTATCTGCTCACGAACATCGTCCTGCAGAGCCCGGGCGGCAAGCTCGGCGATCGGCTCGGATACCGGCGGGCGCTCGCGATGGGCCAGATCCTCTTCGCGCTCGGCGCCACGCTCGCCTACGTCTGGCCCCTCCTCCCGGGGCTCACGGCGGCGCGTATTCTCATGGCCGCGGGCGGCGCGATCCTCGCCCCGAGCGCGTTCGCCATGCTGCGCACCGAGCTTCCGCCGGAGGTGCGCGCCCGCGCGTTCGGCGCGATGGGCGCCATGATGGGGCTCTCGGCGGGCCTCGGCCCGAAGGTCGGGGCGCTGCTCGTGACGCATTTCGGGTGGACGTCCATTTTCCTCGCGAACGTCCCGGTCCTCCTCCTCTCCGCCGCGCTCGTGCATCTCGGCGCGCCCGCGGCCTCGCCGCCGAAAGAGGCCGCGCCGCGACCCCGCTTCGACGTGCTCGGCTCCGTGCTCCTCGGGGCCTCGCTGCTCGGGCTCGTGATCGGCCTCGAAAACAAGGATCTCCGGTGGGCTGCCGCGCTCGGCGTGGTCGGGCTCGTTCCTTTTGCGTGGTGGGAGCAGCGCGCCGCGGATCCCATCATCGATTTCTCGTTGTTCAAGCGCCGCAGCTTCGTCGCGGGCAGCTTGCTCATCGCCATCCAGAACTTCGCCATGTACTCGATGCTGTTCGAGCTTCCGCAGGTCGCGGGGCGGCTCTTCGGCGCGGGACCACGCGACGTCGGCAATACGCTGGTGACGATGATGGCCATGATGATCGTCGCGTCCCCCCTCGCCGGGCGCGCGTCCGAGCGCTTCGGGGCGCGCGCCGTGGCGCTCGCCGGATCTGCGCTTGCGCTCGTGGGAATGACGCTGCTCGTGTTCCTCCCTTGGAATGCCGTGACGGACGCGGTGCCTGCGCTCGGCTTGCTCGGCCTGGGCCTCGGCCTCACGTCGGCGCCCTCGCAAGCCTCCTCGATCAGCGACGTGCCCCGGGAAAAAAGCGGAATGGCGGCGGGCCTCACCTCCACCATGCGTTACCTCGGCGGCATTGCCGGCTTGACCGTGCTCGGCTTCGTCCTCACGGAGAGCCCGGTCCCCGAGATCGCCCGGCGCGAGCACGCGACCTCGATCGTGATTTTCTGCGCATCCCTCGTCGTGACCCTCGGCTGCGCGGCGCTCCTCCCGGGCCGCCTCCCGCCGCCCGTGCCCGCAGCATCGCGCTGAGCCCGCCTCGCGCGCAGAATCCCCCATACATCCCGGTGTATGCGATGCTTGCAGGACATGCGTCGCGCGCCCAAGCACCCCCCTCCGCACGTTCTCACGCTGGACGAGTTCGGTGCCGGGGGCTTGCCCTTGCGTGTCCTTCGCCTCTCCGGGCCCAAACCCACGCCGCTGCCCGGGCCGATGATCTCGACCTTCTTCACGGTGTTCGTGCTGACGGCGGGGAGGGGGCGAGGCCGTCATCTGGAGGAGGTCGATCTCCATGCCGGGGATATCCACATCGTCCCCGCGGGCGTGGCGCACCAGCCCCTCGAGGTCGTCGACCTGGATGGATGGATCTTGGGCTTTGATCCGACGCTGCTGAGCTCTCCGCATCGGCTGCCAGGACGACCCCGCATCGGGGGAGATGCGAAGGCGGCGCCGGTGCGCAGCATCTTTCTCCGGGGATTGCTCCGGCTGCGACCCGGGCCACCTCGGCGGCAACGGATCGAGCGCGTGGTGGCCGAGCTGGAGGCCGAGCTGCGAGAGGCCCAGTGGGGCGCGGAGAACGCCGCGCTCGCATGGTTTGCCCTCCTGATCACGGAGTTCATGCGCGAACTTTCGGAGCACGCGCCGCTCGCGCCGCCCATGCTCAGCGGGCTCGTGCAGGAGGCGCTCCGCTTCATCGAAGCGCACTGCCTGGAGCCTCTCTCGCTGCAGGACGTCGCGGCGGCGCTCGGGCGCACGCCTTCGCACGTGGCCAACATCATCCGCCGGGAGACCGGGCTGACCGTGGGGGACTGGCTGCGCGAGCATCGCATGGCCGAGGCCCGGCGGCGGCTCCTGGAGACGGACGCGAGCATCGAGACCATCGCGGACCAGGTGGGGTATGCCGACGTCACCCATTTCATCCGCACCTTCCGGCGCGCCCAGGGAATGACCCCCCGGGCCTTTCGCGAGCGGCGCCGCCGCGAAGACGCCTGAAGCGCACCTCCTGCCGACCCCAATCCAGGCCGATTTCCGCCCCAACCCGCGCTCTGCCGGCCGGCGCCGTCCATCGCTAATGTCAAAGAATCATGACGACATCAGCGACATCTGGGCGCCGCGTTTTGATCGTTGGACTTGGCATCGCCGGCATCGCCACGGCCCTCCGGCTGCACAGGGCCGGCTGGGAGCCCGTGATCCTCGAGCGGGCACCGGCGCGCCGCAAAGGCGGCTACTTCATTGGCCTCTTCGGCACGGGCCAGGCGTCCGCCAAGCGGCTCGGCGTGCTCGAGGCCATGGGCAGCCGCCAGCACCCGCAATCATTGACGTACGAGGTGGACCGGTCCAATCGTCGTCGCAAGGGCATGAACTTCGCCGACGTGCCCGGCGGGCCGCGCATGCTGCTGCGCGGCGACGTCGAGAATGGCTTGTTCTCCGCGCTGCCGGAGGGGGTGGAGATCCGCTTCTCGACGGTCCCCACCCGGATGGAGCAGGTCGATCGCGGCGTCGACGTCACGACGACCCACACGACGACTGGCGCGACCGTGACCGAGCGCTTCGACCTCGTGGTAGGCGCCGACGGAATGCGCTCGACCGTGCGAAAGCTCGTCTTCGGCCCGGACGAGGACTTCCTTTACCCGCTGAAGTACATGATCGGTGCGGCCATCTTGAGCAAACCCGTCAGCGGCTACCATCTGCACGACGGGCTGGTCCTGGCCGAGGCCGGGCGATCGGTATGGATCTTCCCCTTCGCAAACCACAACCCCGGCGTGCTGTTCTCCTACCGCGTGGACGACGTCGATGCGCAGTTCCGAAGGCCTCGCATCGAGTCGATTCGCAAGGCGTACGGTCCGGAGCCGGCAGGGCCCTTGCTGAACGAGCTCTTCGACGATTTCGCGGCCGCGGACGAGTATCTCTTCGACTCGGTCAACCAGGTTCGCATGAATCGCTGGCACAAGGGGCGGGTCGTGCTGGTCGGCGACGCGGCGTGGTGCTTGACGCTGTATTCAGGGATGGGCGCTTCGACCGGCCTGGCCGGAAGTGAGCTCTTGGGCAACATGCTGGAGACGTACCCCGACGACGTGGGACGCGCGCTCGTCGCCTGGGAGGAGAAGCTTCGCCCGTTCATCACGAGCCTGCAGGCCCACGGGCTGAAAATGAGGGCGTTCTTCACCCCGTCCGGGGAAGCTCAACGGATCCTGCGCGCGGCGTTCCTCCGCCTCGCCGGCTCGCCCGTCACGCGCCCGATCTTCGAAAGACTGACCCTCAAGGATCAACTGACGATGCGCGACATCGTCGTGCAGTAGGTCTAGAGATCCACCCGCTTGCGGTTGTCCGAGGACACGCGGTCGATGAGCTTGTTGTTCGGATCGAAGCCGGCTTCATAAGGCTCCGCGTCGACCACGACGGTCACCTGCTCGTGCTGCTTCGTCACGTGGTGCCGCTCCAGGTACAGCACCTCCTCGTCCGCCTCCTTGCCTGATTTGCCGCGCGCGAACACGCCGACCTCGATCCAGTCGTCGAGCTCGCCCGGCGTCTCCTTGCCCGTGCCGTCGGCGTAACGCTTGTCCGCGAACAGGTCGAGCTTCACCTCGTACTTGCCGTCGTCGCGCTTGCGTGCGGTCGCTGCCTCGACCCGGTTGTCATAGAAGCAGATCTTCTCGAACAGATCGGTGATCAGCGCCTCGTGCGCTGGGCCGGCCTCGGCGCGGATGTACGCCAGAAGCTCGGCCGACGTCGTGTACGGCGGCTGCTGGTACCCTTTGTCTTGCAAGAATTTCTTCAGCGCGCGGTTCAGCGCGGCCTCGCCGATCTCCTCGCGCAGGCGGTAGAACACCAGCGATCCCTTCTGGTAGTGGATGTATTGCTGGTTCTCCACCCGGTAGAGCGGCAGCTCCTCGACCCGCTCGCCGCCGCGGCCGGCGAGGTACTTGTCGAGCTCGTCCTTGAGGAAACGGCGCATCTTGGGGCGGCCGTATTCCTGCTCCATCACCATCAACGCCGAGTACTGCGAAAGCGACTCCGACAGCACGGTCGCCCCTTGCACGTTGGCGCCGATCACCTGGTGCGCCCACCACTGGTGCGCGATCTCGTGCGCGGTCACGTAAAACACGTAATCGACGGCGTTCGCGTCGCGCAGGTCGGCGATGAAGCCGATCGACTCCGAATAGGGGATGGTGTTGGCGAAGCTCTGGGCGAAGCTCGCGTACCCCGGAAACTCGATGATCCGCACCTGGCGGTGCTGGTAGGGCGTGAAGTTGGCCTCGTAATAGGCCAGCGACTTCTGCACCGCCTCGATCATGCGATCGACGTTGTACGGATGCTTCGGGTCGTAATAGATCTCGATCGGGATCTGCCCGGGCGTGCCTTCCTTGTAGAACGCCTTCTTCACCTGCCAGCGCGCCGACAGGAAGGCGTAGAAGTTCAGCATCGGCCGGTCCATGGCGTAGCTGAAGCAGCGACGGCCGTCGCGCTGGAACTCCTCCTTCAGGTAGCCCGGCGCGAGCGCGGTCTGATCCGGCGCGGTGCAAATGGTGGTCTTGAAGTCGAGCCAATCGGCGTCGTCGTCGACATAGGTGCTCGCGCGCGCCGCCTGGTCTTCGAGCTTCGGCATGCGGGTGGGCTCGCCGAGCCCGCGCTTGCGGCGGTCGTTCCGGTCGTCGATCTGCACGCGCTCGTCGTAGCCGAGCTGCGGGAACATGCGGTTGTTGAAGAAGCTCCCGTTCTCGACGATCTGCGTCTGCGCGAGCTCGTTCGTGATGCCTCTCGGGTGGTAATCGAGCTGGAAGCGCACCTCGCGCTCCTCGCCCGGCTGCATCGGCCGCGCGAGACGATAGATGCGGTAGCCCAGCGGGGCATCGTGTTTCACGAGCTCGGCGCCGCCGAAATCGATGGATACGAGCGCCTTGTCGTTGGTGACGTTGATGTGCACCTCCTCGATCGGCGCGGCGTGGGGGTTGTGCACGCGGTAGATCCCGTCGATGCGCACCACCTGCGTCTCGGGACGTAGGTCGATCTGCGTGGACGAGGCCCGGATCCTCGGCTGCGGCAGATGCTTGTAGCGGCCGTATTCGTTTTCGTACCGCGCCGCGAGGTCGAGGTTCTGCTCCGGCGAGCGATAATCGTTGCGGATGTTCGTGTTCCAGAACAGGAAGCCGCCCACGGCCACGAACGAGAGCAGGCCGAGCCCGAAGGCCACGCCGAGCCGGCCGCGCAGCCGCTGCCGCGCCACCACGAAGCGCTCGCGCCGGCTGTTGATGCTGCCGCGCACCCAGAATGCCACCGACAGGAGCAGCAGCGAGAGCAGGAGCAGGCCCCAGTACCCCTGGAACCAGAGCTGCGCCGACAGGAAATGGCCATAGCCGTTCATGTCCGAGTACGGCGCGTTCGGCCAGCTCCCGAAGTTGTAGAGGTGATGGGTGAAGTCCAGCAGGCCGAGCGCGGTCTGCAGGGCGAGCACCAGGATCAGCAGCGCATACCCGACGAACTTGTTGTTGCAGAACACCTGCAGCGTCAATGCCAGGCCGCCCATCAGCACGTACACGCCGGCGTCGAGCGTGAGCGTCTTCAGGTACAGGAGCGGTTCGAGCTGCGTATACCCCTTGGCGAGCTGGATCAGCATCGCGGCGATCGCGCCGATCGCCTGGAAGGTGGCGATCACCGCCAGGAGCGCCCCGAACTTCGCGAGGAGCGGCACCCAGCTCGGCACGGGCATCGCGTCGGTGACCTCGTGCATCTTGGCGCCGCGCTCCTTCCACACGAGCTCGCCGGCGTAAAACAGCACGATGATCACCAGCAGGAAGCTGTAGCTGCCCTGCAGCGCGGACAGCATCTGCGAGGTCACCGGGTGAATCGGCGTCTCGTACATGGTGTGGCGGAGCAGCGCGCTCGGGATGAAATTGGCGATTCCGAACGCGAGCATCACCAGGAACGGCACGCTTCGAAACACGCCCACGGTGTCGAAGCGCAATTGACGCAGAAACTGCCGCCCCACCGTGGAGGTCGTGAAGACGGGCTCGGGCCTGTGCACGGCCGCGACGGCGGGCCGGGCCGCGCGCTCCGGCGCGGCGAGCGCCTCTCCCTTTGCCTTTCGGCCCCAGCGCCTGCGGCCGGTGCCGCTGCGCTCGGTCTTGAACAGCGCGAAGGTCGCCGCGAACAACGCCGCGGCGATGGCCGTCCAGAGCACGCGGTTGGCGAGGAGGTAGCCCCCGATCGCCGGCAGGCCAGTATTGCGCTCCTCGGCCGACCAGTAGCGGATGGTGCGTTCGAGGGCGCGCGCGCCGAGCGGCTCCATCAGCGTGGCGATCCAGACGTTGTCGAGGTCGCGCAAGAGCGCCGAGCTCGTGCCGTACAGCACGAAGAACGCGATCACGCCGATGTAGACCCACAGAATGCTGCGTGTCACCACCGCCATCAGCGAGAGCAGCGCGCCGGTGAAGAGCAGATTCGGAACGACGAAGACCACGAACGCCCAGAGGTAGGGCTTCAGCGAGACCGGCCCGAGGCGCGCAGGATCGATCCACGGCATGAACTGGGCGATGAACATGCCCAGGCCAATCGCGATGTACACGACCAAACTCGCCGTGAGCGCCGCGCCGAGCCGCCCGAGGAGGTAATCGCGTTTGCGGATGGGGCTCGCGAAGAAGAGCTCCGCGGTGCCCTGTTCGAAGTCGCGCAAAAGGGCGCTGTTGATGAAGATCGTGATGACCAGCATCCCGAACAGCGTGAAGAGCGCGAACCAGGTGGCGAGGACCGTCGGCGCATTCCGGTAGACGTTGCCGATGCTCCCGCCCATCCGGACGGCCTCGCTGCTGGCCGCCCCGAAGGCCAGGAGCCCGAACAAGCCGGTGATGAGCCAGAGCAGTGGCGAACGGAGCTGCTCGCGCAGCTCGAAGCGGAAGAGTTCACGGATCATGGCGGCGCTCAGGCGGCCTGCGCGCGCAGGAGCTGGAAGTAAACGTCTTCGAGGTTCGGCGCGACCTGCTCGAAGCCGTCGCCCGGGTCCTCGCCGCTGAACACGTGGATCACCGGCCGACCGGCGACGAGCCGCGTCGAGAGCACGGTATGGCGCGCCTCGTGGTCGGAGAGCGTCGCTTTCGTCACCTGCTTGCGCCAGACCTGGTTTTCGAGCGCGGCAATCGCGTCACTCGGCTTTCCGGTCAAGAGCACCTTGCCCTTGTTCAGGATGGCCATCGTCGGGCACAGGTCGGTGACGTCTTCCACGATGTGCGTGGAGAGGATCACGGCGACGTTTTCGCCGATCTCGGCGAGCAGGTTGAGGAACCGATTGCGCTCCTCGGGATCGAGGCCGGCCGTGGGCTCGTCGACGATCACGAGGCGCGGGCGTCCGAGGAGCGCCTGCGCGACGCCGAAGCGCTGCCGCATGCCGCCCGAGTACGTGCCGAGCTTGCGCTTGCGCACGTCCCACAGGTTCACCTGCTGGAGCAGGCCCTCCACGACCTCGCGGCGCTGCTTGCGCTCGGCGAGCCCCTTCAGCACGGCGAAATGCTCGAGCAGGTCCTCCGCGCTCACCTTGGGATACACCCCGAAATCCTGCGGCAGATAGCCGAGCTGGCGCCGCACGGCGTCCTTGTCGCGCAGCACGTCGATGGTCTTGCCGTCGACGCCTTCCAGGGTGGCGGTGCCGCTGTCGGCCTCTTGCAAGGTCGCGAGCGTGCGCATCAGCGACGATTTGCCGGCGCCGTTCGGGCCGAGCAAGCCGAACATGCCGCGCGGGATGTCGAGGGTGACGTCGTTCAGCGCGTGGACGCCGTTTTCGTAGGTCTTGCTGAGGTTGCGGATGGCGAGCATGGCTCCCTGCACGAGAAAGCCCATGGACAGCGCGCCGTCCTGGGGCGATTGAACCGGGAATTGCCGTGTTCGCGTACCACGCTCCTCGCGCGGCGGTCAACGGGGCTCGGGGCGCCGAGCAAAGGAGCGTCGAGCACGGAGAGGGCGGGTGATTTCCGTATTCTCAGCGGAGGGCGGTGATCTCGTGGAGCGCGTGCTCCGCCGGGCCTCGTTTGGCCGCGATGCGCGCCGTCCGCCCGACCGAGACCTTGTCCGCCACGGCGCGGTAGACGGGCTCCGAGACGAGGAGCCGGCTGCCGACCTCCGCATTCGTGGCCTCGACGCGGCAGGCGAAGTCGACCGCGCCGCCCATCGCCGCGACGAGCTTCGTGTCGCTCGCGCCCGCGGGCCCCACGACGACCTCGTCGAGATGCATGCCGATGCCGATGTCGAAGGCCCGGCCATGGCTCGTCACGAGGTACGGTTCGAGCTGCTTCACGGCCTCGAACATGCCGAGGGCCGCCCGCACCGCGCGCAAGGGCGCCTCCGGTTGCCCGTCCGCGCCGAAGAGCGCGGTCAGGCCATCGCCCATGTAATTGTTGATGAAGCCTCCCTCGGCGGCGACGACGCGCCCCATGGCCTCGAAATAACGATTCAGCACGTAGATCACGTCGTAGGGCTGGAGCGCCTCGGAGAACGCCGTGAAGCCGCGGATATCGGCGACGAGGATCACGACGGGGAGCTTGGTGCCGAGCGCGGCTGCTTTTCCCGCGCGTAGACGGCTGATGATCTGCACGTCCTCTTGATCGAGCGCGAGCCTGCGGACGCGGACGGGGCCGTGCACGGTCGTCTGGCAGGCCATGCGGACGCTCGGCGGCAGCCCAAACCATTCGGCGAGCGATTGCTCCCGCTCATTGCGCGGGTCGACGTTGTCGAGGCCTTCGAGCACGACCACGCGGCACGTGGAGCAGCGCGAATTGCCGCCGCAAGCGCGAATGTGCGGGACGCCGGCGGCGAGCGCGGCGGCGAGGAGCGTCTGTCCTTCCGGGGCGTCGATGGAGATGCCGTCGGGCGCGTAGTGGATCGTGGGCATTGCTGCGTGACTCTACACCGGTCGCCCGCGGCGCGACGCGAGAATTTCGCATGCCGGGCGAGCCACGGGCGGGGAGGGGAGGTCCGGACGTGTTGTGGACGGCGTCGCATCCCTCGACATCCGTCCCACCCTGCGCTCTCATGGGTTCGTCGCGAGGGTGGATACGATGAGCACATACAAGGTTCGGGTTCTGCACATCTCCGATCTCCACGTCCTCGGCTCGTCAGCAGGGGACTGGCGCAGGCGTCGTGTGCTCGGAGATGCGTGGACGAAGAACCTCGACGATCTCGTCGCGGACGGCGTTCCGGTGGACCTCGTTTGCTTCACGGGCGACGTCGCGCAGTCGGGTCTCGAAGCGGAGTACGCGGAGGCCGGCAAGTTCGTCGAGGAGATGGTCGCTCGTCTTCGCCTCTCCACGGACCGATTCTTCGTGGTTCCCGGCAACCACGACGTGGACCGAGACGTGAACAAGGCGCGCTGGGAGGAGCTTCGACCTCTCCTCCTCAAGATGCCCAACAAACAACGCTCGGAGTGGATCGCGCGCGGGAAACCTCCGCCTCGATATACGGACACAGAGCTCGATGAGCTGCTCGCACGCGAGGGCGCGTATTGGCGGTGGGTGGCGACGCTCGGCAACCCCGGCCTCGTGCCGGAGAAGTCTCCCCATGGCCGCCTCGGTTACAGGGCGACCGTCCGTCTTCCCGATCATCCTTTCGACATTCACATCATCGGCCTGGATTCCGCATGGCTCTGCGGCAAAGGCGACAGCAACAACCTGCTGTTGACCGAGGACCAAGTCGCGCGGCTCGCGACCGAAGGCGGTGCTTCCCTCCCAGGTTTTCGCCTCGCCCTCGTGCATCATCCGCTCTCGGATCTGCGCGATGGTGACGCGTGTCGTTCGCTGCTCGCAGAGCACGTGGATCTCCTGCTGCGCGGTCATCTGCACCATGAGGAGCTCTCGGAGTGGGTCGGGCCTGGCGAGACTTTGCGACAGGTCGCGGCGGGATCCCTCTACGAGGGGGACCACGGAAATATGTGGCCAAACGCGTGCCACGTCTTCGACATCACGCTCGACGAGCGAGGGCGGCCTCAGCGGTACGAGGTGCGTCTGCGAGGCTTCTCCGACCGGCAACGCGGCTTCTGGTTCGACGACGGGAGCCTGTATCGCGAGGCGCCGAACGGCCGGCTGACATGGGGGGTGCGAAGCGCTTCCTCGCCCCCGCCGTCTTCAGCACCGCCCGAGCGGACGCGTATCTTCGTTGGCCGGGACGACGAACTGCGAAAGCTCGCGGAGACGCTTCTGCCCGCATCGGGCGACCCCAAGGTCGCGGCTGTCTGCGCCGTGCAAGGCATGCCCGGCGTGGGCAAGTCGTACCTGGCGGACAAGTTCGCGCACGATCACGTGGCTGACTTCCCAGGCGGCACGTACAGGCTCGCGCTTACGCCGGACGAGCAAAAAACGGGGAGGGACCTCGCAGATTCGTGGATCCGGGACCTTGCCGAGCGGCTGCGTGTCGTTGGCTCACCGAACGAGCAAGCGGCACGCGTGCGGCATGCGCTGCGTGCGTCGCGGGCGCTCGTGCATCTGGAGAACGTCGACGGGAAGGATGCGGCGGACGCTGCCGTGGTCTTTGCACACGATCTGCGCGGCTGCGCCTTGATCGTGACCGGGCGGTATCAAGGGCTCGGCGTCACGCCTGGCTGGGTGGCGATTCCCATCAACACGTTCGACGAGAAGACGGCGATCACCCTGCTTGACGCGGAGCTCGGGCTGGCACGGACGAAGGCCGAACAGGAAGCACGTCGGCGTCTGGTGCGGGAACTCGGGGGTTTGCCGCTCGCCTTGCATCTCGCGGCCGGGTACTTGCGCGTCGGGGGGTACGACGTGGATACATTTCTCGCAGAGCTTTGGCGGCGTGGGCTCGATATGAACCCGGGTGATCCGGGGTATGCGTTCTTTCAGGGGGATTCACGCCGGGCGAACCTGCATCACACGTTCGGGATCTCGATGGACTTGCTCGGACGGCAGCTCGGTGCAGGGGCGGAGCCGCTCGTCGCGGGGCTGTGTGCGCTCGGGTATGCGCCGCCGGTGGGGGTGGGGCGGAGCCTGGGGGCGGCGATGGCGGAGCTCGAAGCGGTTGACTTCAGTCGGCTCGTGGATGCGGCCGTGAGACTTTCGCTGCTCACACGGGGGCCGGCCGAGGAGCGAGAGGACGGGGCGTGGCGGATGCACCCGCTCCTGGCCGATTGGATGCGGCGTGGGGTGGATGAGGAGGTGGTGGCCGCCCGGATGACGGCGTGGTTCGTGAGGCGGCTCCCCGAGGGAAAGCAGGGTGAGGCATGGGTGGAAGTCGGTCAGGAGATGGGGGCGCTTGCGGCTTGGTTGCCGCGGGTGCGGGGGGAGGATGCAGGGGTCATCATCGAGCAAGCGATGTTTTTTGCGATCCAGAACGGACCGTTCCACCTGTGGATGGAGTTCTGCGAGCGGGGGCTGCGGGAGCGGGATGATGCTGAGGAGCGATCGAACCTGCTCTGGACGCTCGCGAAGGTGGCGCAAAGCGCGGGAGAGTTGGATCGGGCGCTGGCGGCCGCGAAGCAGCAGGAGCAGCACGACAAGAAACGTGGAGCCGAGAGAGATGCTGCCCTCGCCGCAAGCTGCCAAGCCGACATCCTGGAGGCGCGGGGCGAGCTCGACGAGGCGCTGCGCATCCGCCAACAAGAACTGCTCCCCGTCTTTGAGCGGCTCGGCGATGTGCGCGAGCGCGCGGTCACCCTTGGCAAAATCGCCGACATCCTGCAGAGGCGGGGCGAGCTCGACGAGGTCCTGCGCATCCGTCAACAAGAAGAGCTCCCCGTCTACGAGCAGCTCGGCGACGTGCGCTCGCGCGCGGTCACCCTCGGCAAAGTCGCCGACATCTTGCAGGCGCGGGGCGAGCTCGACGAGGCCTTGCGCATCCGCCAACAAGAACAACTGCCCGTTTGCGAGCAGCTCGGCGATGTGCGCGAGCGCGCGGTCACCCTCGGCAAAGTCGCCGACATCTTGCAGGCGCGGGGCGAGTTCGACGAGGCCCTGCGCATCCGCCAACAAGAACTGCTCCCCGTTTTCGAGCAGCTCGGCGATGTGCGCTCGCGCGCGGTCACCCTAGGCAAAATCACCGACATCCTTGCGGCGCGCGGTGAACTCGACGAGGCCCTGCGCATCCGCCAACAAGAACAACTGCCCGTTTACGAGCGCCTCGGCGATGTGCGCGAACGCGCGGTCACCCTAGGCAAAATCGCCAACATTCTTGCGGCGCGCGATGAACTCGACGAGGCCCTGCGCATCCGCCAACAAGAAGAGCTCCCCGTCTACGAGCGTCTTGGTGCAGCGCGCGAGCGGCTCGTCTGCCGCGCGAAGATCGCCATGAACCTCCTCACCCGCAACGCCCCCGGCGACCGCGACGAAGCCGGCCGCCTTCTCCGCCTCGCGCACGTGGACGCCGAGCGGCTCCGGCTGCCGGAAGCGCAGCAGATCCGCGACGCCCAGCAGGAGCACGACCTCCCCACAGAGGACCCGCCCCCCCACCCATAGCTGCCCCCGCGTCTCCAAACGCCCGACCCCCCACACGTCACGGTGACGCGCGCCCGTTCGACCCTTCGAACACCCGCGCGTCACCGTCTCCTCTGCGTCTCCCAACGCCCGACCCCCCACACGTCACGGTGACGCGCGCCCGTTCGCGTCTTCGAACCCCCACGCGTCACCGTCTCCTGCGCGTCTCCAAACGCCCGAGCCCCCACGCGTCACGGTGACGCGCGCCCGTTCGAGTCTTCGAACACCCACGCGTCACGTTCTCCCGGCCCGGTCCCACCGTTCCGAGACCCTCGAGCGCCCAAAACCTGCTCCCCCTGAATGGCCGTTTCCCACAAACGTTCAACGACAACCCCGACGTTGCATCGTTCGCGTCGAGGTTGATCACCCACCACCACCGGGCCATCGGCCCAGGGAGCCCCTCATGCGCAAGTATCGCAGCAATGCCTCGTCCGACGTCCGTGTCGAATATGGCGTCGAGCTCGAAACCGGCCTCGCTCAATTCCCCGAGACCACCGCCGTCGCCCTCGACATCAAGACCATCAACGACGCGCTCGACGACCAGCACGAGAAGCGCCGGGCCCTCCGCACCCCCGTCGTCAAGACACGTGCTGTCGCGCGGTTCGCCGAACACAACGCGGAACGCGTCATCCGCTCCGCCCTCCGCGCCGCCGAAATCGAAGACGGCGGGCGCCGCGGGAGGATCTGCGCGGCCGTGTTCCCGAAGGGCTCGACCCCGATCCTCACGCCCGTAGGCAGAGCGCAGGTCAAGCCGATGCAAGACCTCCTCGACCGGATCGAGCACGCCAAGGTCGCCGGCATCGAGGGATTTCGCAATGCCTGGGCGCCCAAGCTCGGCGCCGCGCTCGCGGGCCTGGAGGTCGCCCTCGCCGCGCACGCAGAGGCCCTCGCCGCCTACGACGACGCCTTCAAGACGGAGCTTGCGCTGCGCGACGCGCACCACGACGCGATCGACCGCGCGATGGGCGTGGTTCGAGCGGCCTTCCCGCGGGATCGCGAGCGGCAGGACGTGATCTTCCCGGTGCTGGAGACTGCGGCCAAGAAGGGCGGGGTCGTGCCTGCCGAGGATGCGGACGCGCGCGGGGCGTCTGCCGTGGCGGCGCAGGGCTGAACGAGAGGCGCTTACGATTCGACCGGCAGTGCCCGTCGATGCGTGAACCGCCCCCTGTGGTCTTGCCACCGTCCCGTGGGAAGAACTGCGCATTGCGCAGTTCTTCCCCCTTCGGTCCAGGCCGTGCCTGGTCCGGGTCGAGGGGCGGACAGCCCCCGCGGGGTCCGGGGCAGCGCCCCGGCGCGACGCCTTCGCGAGCAGGCCCTAGCTCAGCCTCGCCCCGGAATCCGCGCTGAAATCCACGCGACGATATCGCCGAGCACGCCTTCCTTGCCGACGTCGTTCAAGAGGTCGTGGAAGTGCCCCTCGTAGAGCTTCAGCGTCTTGTCCGTCGAGCCGGCCTTCTCGTGGAAGAGCTGGCTGCCGTGCGGCAACGTCACCTTGTCCAGCGTGCCGTGCAGGATGAACACCGGCCGCGTGATCTGCGGGAACTCTCGCTTCAGCCGCTCGTCGGCGCGCACCATTTCGGCCACCGTCTGCGTCGGGTAACCCTCGCGCGGGATGAGCGGGTCCGACTTCATCTTCTCGACGAAGCTCGTGTCGCGTGAGAAGTCGTCGTCTTCGAGCTTCAGCACGTGCGCGTGCGGCACGATGTGGCTGAGGCCCTTCAGGATCGCCAGCGCGAAGTCCGGCGCCGGCACCTCGTGCGCGAAGCTCTCGCAGATGAAGCCTGCGAGCTCCTCGCCGTGCTCGAGCGTGTAGAT
Source organism: Polyangium sorediatum (assembly GCF_029946465.1). Classification (NCBI taxonomy): domain Bacteria; kingdom Pseudomonadati; phylum Myxococcota; order Polyangiales; family Polyangiaceae; genus Polyangium; species Polyangium sorediatum. The sequence continues at coordinate 36,736 of NZ_JARZHI010000047.1, read as the reverse complement.
CGACGAGATCACGCCGCCCGCGCTGTGCCCGAGCAGGAACACCGAGAGCCCGGGCTCCCGCGACTTCGCAAGCGTCACGAACGTGTGCAGGTCGTCCACGTAGTCGCTGAACTTCTCGGTGTAGAGCCGCTCGCCCTCCGATTGCCCATGCCCGCGGTGGTCGAGCGCGTAGACCGAAAACCCTTGCGCGACGAGCTGCTCCGCCGCCCACACGTACAGCCCGCTGTGGGCCTTGAAGCCGTGGACCAGCAACACCACGGCGCGCGGCTTCGTCTCCGGACGCCACGAGCGCACGAAAATCTTCAGCCCACCTTTGCCCTCGAACGTCTCTTCCTTCATCTCGACCAACCCTTTCGTTGCCCCGCGCACACGGAGGCGCCGTCGGCGCGTGTATGGACGGGATCTCCGGCGGACGGAACCCGACCAAAGGTGGGTGTTCTGGCGTCCGTCCCACCAACTCCCGTACAGCTCGGGAGGAAAACGAGGTAGGGTAGCGGGCGGTGATGAGCCGCGTTTCGGTAGCCTCAGAACCTCGCCCGCAGGCCGAAGGCGAGCTGCGAGGCATCCTCGACATGCTGCCGGGCCTCGTTTGGAGCGCCGGCGCTGACGGCTCGATCGAGTTTTTGAGCCGGCGGTGGCGCGACTACACCGGCAAGGACGAGGCGGAGCTCGTCGGCTGGGCGTGGACGACGTCGGACGTGATCCACCCCGACGATCTCGCGACGGTCGTCGAGATCTGGGCCGCGCTCCGCGCCGCCGGCAAGGAGGGGCGCATGGAGGCGCGCTTTCGGCGCGCCGACGGCGTCTACCGGTGGTTCCAGATCCATGCCGGGCCCGTGCGCGACGACCAGGGCGAGGTCGCGCGGTGGTGGGGCCTGAACAGCGACATCGACGACGAGAAGCAGGCCCGGGCGCGGGTCGTCGACGAGCGGCGCCTCCTCGAGATGATCGCCCGCGGCGAGCCGAGCTCCGCCATCCTCGAAGGCGTCGTCCGCCTCGTGGAGAGCGCTTCGAATGGGCAACGCGCCTCGATCCTCTTGCTCGACGAGGACAAGCTGACGTTGCGGCATGTCGCCGCGTTGACGCTGCCGCGCAGCTACACCGAGGTCATCGACGGCTCCCCCATCGGGCCCCAGGCGTTTTCGTGTGGCACGGCGGCGTGGCGGCGGGAGCTCGTGATCCTCGCCGACATCGAGACGGATCCGCTCGGCGCTCCCTTTCGCGCGAGCGCGCTGGCCCACGGCCTGCGTGCTTGCTGGTCGCTGCCCATGCTCTCGTCGGACGGCAGGGTGCTCGGCGCGTTCGGCATCTACGCCGCGGAGCCACGAACGCCGGCGAAGGCCGACCTCGAGCTGCTCGAACGGTGCTCCCACATCACGAGCATTGCCATCGAGCGCAGCCAATCCGAAGAGGCGCTGCGGCGCAGCGAGGCCTACCGCGTCGAGGCCGAGCGCCTCAGCGGCACCGGGAGCTTCGGCTGCGACCTCCTGCGCCGCGATTTCAGCATGTCCGACGGCATCGGCGAGATCATCGGGTTGCCGATCCATCCCCGGCCCACGATCGAGCAAATCCTGAGCCGCATCCACGAAGGCGACCGCGAGCGGGTCGGGGACCTCGTGCGGCAGGCGCTCTCCGACGGCAGGACCTTCGACTACGAGCACCGCCTCGTGATGGAGGACGGAGCGGTGAAGCTCGTCCGCGTCGTCGGCCGATTCCGCGTCAACGCCGCGGGGCACCCCGAGATCGTCGGCGCCGCGACGGACATCACCGCGACGCGGCGCGCCGCCGACGAGCTCGAGCGCGCGCAGGCGACCCTTACGCACGTCGCGCGCGTCACGACCCTCGGCGAGCTCGTGGCGTCCATCGCCCACGAGGTCAACCAGCCGCTCGCGGCGATCGTTGCGGACGCGAACGCCGCGCTGAACTGGCTCGCTGCCGATCCGCCCGACCTCGGCCGGGTGCGGGAGTCGCTCACCGCGATCCTCGGCGACGGCGAGCGCGCCGCCCAGGTGCTCCACCGGATCCGCTCGCTCCTGTCCCGATCGACGCCGCGTCATTGGCCGTGTTGCCTCAACGACGTCGTCCGCGACGTCGTCCGGCTCGTCGCGCCCGCGCTCGCGCGCCAGGGCATCGTCGTGCAGCAGGCGTTGCTCGCCGATCTGCCGCATGTGCTGGGGGATCCGGTGCAGCTTCAGCAGGTGGTGCTGAACCTGATGCTCAACGCCGCCGAGGCCTCGAAGGACGTGCCGCCGGAGCGGCGCCGTGTCCGGATCAGCACCTTCGTCACGCGGCGATCGAGCGGGGCCTTCGTGCACCTCGCGGTCGAGGACGCCGGCGTCGGGCTCGACGCCATCGACAGCGCGCGCCTGTTCGACGCGTTTTACACGACCAAGGAGAACGGGCTCGGCATGGGCCTGCCCATCAGCCGCTCCATCCTCGAGCGCCACGGCGGCAAGCTGTGGGCCCGCCCGAACGAGGGCTTCGGCGCGACCTTCGAGTTTTCGATCGAGGTGCCCGCGTGAGCCCGACGGCGCCCGTGGTCTTCATCGTCGACGACGACGCGTCCGTGCGCGAGGGGCTCGCGCGCCTGCTCGGATCGATCGGGCTCGCGGTCGAGGCCTTTCCGACGGCGCGGGCGTTCCTCGACGCCCAGCGGGACGATCTCCCCGGCTGCCTCGTGCTCGACGTCCGGCTGCCGGATCTGAATGGGCTCGAGCTCCAGCAGCGGTTGCTCGAAGCCGACGTCCCTCGGCCCATCGTGTTCCTCACGGGGCACGGCGATATCCCCATGTCGGTCCGCGCGATGAAGGCCGGCGCGGTCGAGTTCCTGACGAAGCCCTTCCGCGCCGAGGAGCTCGTCCACGCCATTCGCGAGGCGCTCGCGCAGGATCGGGTCGCGCGCGAGGAGGCCGAGCGGCTCGCGGAGCTGCGGCGCCGTTACGAGAGCCTCTCGGCGCGCGAGCGCGACGTGATGGCGGGGGTCGTCGCGGGACGATTGAACAAGCAGATCGCCGCGGAGTTCGGGACACGCGAGGCGACGGTGAAGGAGCAACGCGCGCAGGTCATGCAGAAGATGCAGGCCTCTTCGGTCGCCGAGCTCGTGCGACTCGCCGAGAAGCTCGCGGAGGATCCGCGCAGGTCCACGGCGTCGCGGCGCCTGTAGCCTTTTCCCGACACCCGACCTTGGTCGGGTTCACGGGCCCGGTCGGGCTGCGATACACGAGCGGCGCTGTCCGACACGGAGCGAGCGCACGCGTCATGGCGCCACGCTCGCCGTCGCGGATGGGACGCAGATTGACGAACGAGGAGGGGCGCCGGCGGGCCGTCCTGATCGGTCCTTTTCCCACGCGCGCCCCACCTGAACCTTTCAAGGAGCCCTCGATGAACACCCCCGCGATCCCCGGCTACACCCTCGGCACCTCGAACGTCGCGCGCTCGCCGCTCAGCGACGAGGAGTTCGCCCTGCTCAAGCAAACCGTGCTGCTCGGCGAGGACGACGTGCGTTATCTGCGTTTGGCGGGCGAGGTGCTCGACGACCAGATCGAGGCCGTGCTCGACGTCTGGTACGGCTTCGTCGGGTCGCATCCGCACCTCGTGTATTACTTCAGCGGCGCCGACGGCAAGCCGAACATGGACTACCTGGGCGGCGTGCGTCGCCGCTTCGGGCAGTGGATCCGCGACACCTGCGCCGCGAACTACGACCGCGCCTGGCTCGACTACCAGTACGAGATCGGCCTGCGCCACACGAGCGCGAAGAAGGGCAAGACGGATGGCATCGCCTCCGCCGCGCAGTCGATCAACCTGCGCTACCTGATCGCGTTCATCGTGCCGATCACGGCGACGATCAAGCCCTTCCTCGCGAAGAAGGGGCACAGCGCCGCCGAGGTGGAGGCCATGCACACGGCCTGGTTCAAGTCGATCACGCTGCAGATCACGCTCTGGAGCGAGCCCTACGTCGCGCCCTCGACGTTCTGAGTTCCCCAGGACCTCACCCTTCGCTGGGGCTTTGCCCCAGGCCCCAGGAGGGGGCTCTCCGCCCCCTCCACCCCGGACCAGCCAGGGGCTGGACCCAAGCTCGATGAACTGCGCGATGCGCAGTTCATCGAACAGGCCCGGTCAAGACCAGCAGCGACGTTGCCCACCAAGACAGCCGCGCTGCGGGTTCTGCTGGCAACCTGGGTTCTTCGTCGGCCCGTTTGAAAAACTGCGCGGAGCGCAGTTTTTCAACCCTCGGTCCAGGCTGTGCCTGGTCCGGGGTCGAGGGGGCGGACAGCCCCCCGCGGGGTCCGGGGCAGCGCCCCGGGCACGGCGCTTCCAGATGAGACCCATGCTCAGCCGCCGTGCGGAGAGGGGGAAGGGGGGTGTTCGCGCGTGTCGCCTCCCCTCGGCACCCGACCTTGGTCGGGTTCCTGGCTTGGTCTGGCTGCGATACACGAGCGGCTCCGCTGTCCGAAATGGAGGGAGCGCAAGCACCATGGCCACGATCACGGTCAAGGATGGGACGCAGATTTATTACAAGGACTGGGGCGCCGGCCGGCCGGTGGTCTTCAGCCACGGTTGGCCGCTGACCGCCGACGCGTGGGAGGACCAGATGGTCTTCCTCGCGGCGCGCGGGTATCGGTGCATCGCCCACGATCGCCGCGGACACGGCCGCTCGAGCCAGCCTTATGGCGGCAACGAGATGGACACGTACGCCGATGATCTCGCGGAGCTCTTGAACCACCTCGACCTGCGCGAGGCCACGCTCGTGGGGCACTCGACGGGCGGCGGCGAGGTCACGCGGTACCTCGGCCGGCACGGCAGCGCGCGGGTCGCGAAGCTCGTCCTCGTCGGTGCTGTGCCGCCGCTGATGCTGAAGACCGAGGCGAATCCGGGCGGCCTGCCGATCGATGTGTTCGACGGCATTCGCAAGGCCGTCACGGAGGATCGCTCGCAGTTCTTCAAGGACCTGCCGACGCCGTTTTACGGCGCGAATCGCCCGGGCGGCCGGCTCTCGGAGGGCCTGCGCGATAGCTTCTGGCGGCAGGGTATGCAGGCGGGGCTGAAGAACGCGCTCGATTGCATCAAGGCGTTCTCCGAGACCGACTTCACCGAGGATCTGAAGAAGATCGACGTCCCGACGTTGCTGCTCCACGGCGACGACGACCAGATCGTGCCGTTCGCCGCGAGCGCGCAGGCGGCGGCGAAGCTTTTGAAGGGCGCGGAGCTTCGGGTGTACGCGGGCGGCGACCACGGTCTGCCGTCGACGCACAAGGATCGCATCAACGCTGACCTCCTCGCCTTCATCGGCGGGAAATGATTGTACCGGAAAGGAGCCACATCATGAGCACGACGGAGCATACTGCCATCACCGCGCCGAATCAGTTCGTCGAATCCAAGGGCCGGCGCCTCGCGTACCGCTCCATCGGGACCGGCAAGCCGATCGTCTTGTGCGCGCGGTTCCGTGGGAACATGGACGTCTGGGATCCGGCGTTCCTCGACGCCCTCGCGGCGCGCGGCTTCCAGGTCATCACGTTCGATTACAGCGGCCTCGGGCTCTCGACGGGCGAAAAGGACTATTCGCCCGTCGCGCTCGCCAAGGACGCGAACGATCTGATCGAGGCGCTCGATCTGAAGGGTGTGGTGATCAGCGGCTGGTCGCTCGGCGGGCTCGCCGCCCAGGTGGTGGTGGCCATGTTCCCCCAGCGCCTGAGCCACGCCGTCCTGATCGGCACCTCGCCGCCCGGCCCGAACGTCAAGCCTGCCGAGCAGCTCTTTTACGATACGGCGTCGATCCCCGATTACGGCTTCGAGCACGAGGTCATCCTGTTCTTCGAGCCGCGCTCCCAGGCGAGCCGGGAGGCCGCGCGGCGCTCGGTTGATCGGATCGCGCAACGAACGGAGGGGCGCAGCGTGCCCGTCCCCGTCGACTGGGCCGTGGCCTACCTCGGCGACAAGCCGAAGAGCCCGCTTTTCCCGGCCGATCCCATCCTGCAGGCCTTGAAGGTGACGACCTTGCCGATCCTGCATGTCGCCGGGGATCACGACATCATCTTCCCGGTCGAGAACTGGTACGCGCTGAACCAGGAGCTGCCGACGGTCCAGCTCTTGACCTACCCGCGCGCCGGCCACGGGCCGCACCACGAGTACCCGGAAGCCACGGCCGAGCACATCGCGACGTTCGTGCGCAGCACGTCCTGAAAAGGAGGCCCGCCGTGACCACGAAGCTTTATGCACCCGAATCGACGGGGCTGCTCTTCATCGACCCGTACAACGACTTCCTCAGCGAAGGCGGGAAGCTCTTTCCGCGCTTGAAGGGCACGATCGAGGCGAACAACGTCCTCGACCACCTTCGGCAGATCGTCGCCGCCGCGCGGGGCGCTGGCATTCGCCTGTTCGTCGTCCCGCACCACAAGTCCGAGCCGAATGATTTCGCGACCTGGAAGCACCCGACGCCGTATCAGCTCGGGGCGGCCAAGCTGCAAATCTTCGAGAAGGGCTCGTGGGGGGCCGAATGGCACCCGGACTTCGCGCCCAAGGACGGCGACGTCGTCATCAAGGAGCACTGGGCGCAGAACGGGTTCGCCAACACCGACCTCGACCATCAGCTCAAGCAGCACGGGATTGCGCGGGTGATCCTCATCGGCATGGTGGCGAATACGTGCGTCGAATCCACCGGGCGCTACGCGATGGAGCTTGGGTATCACGTCACGCTGGTGACGGATGCCACGGCCGCCTTCGAGCCCGCCATGTTGCACGCCGCCCACGTGTTCAATGCGCCGACGTTCGCCCACGCGATCGTGACCACGGCGGAGCTCCTGGCCGCGCTGTAGGACGGGCGGGAAGGCGTCCATGGTGGTGCGCCGCCATGGACGCCTGCCCGCCTCCCGCCGATACTGCCGTGATGCGACACGGCGCACGAAGCAAATCGGACAGGCGAATCACGGACGCGAACGTCGCGCGGCGCAGCGGGAGGCGCGCGTGAGCCGTTTTGTGGAGGCCGAGGCGTTCGTCGTCGTCGTCGACGAGGGCAGCTTCACGGGCGCGGCGAAGCGGCTCGGCGTGACGAAGTCGTATGCGAGCAAGCTCGTGTCACGGCTCGAGGACCGGCTCGGCGTGCGCCTCCTGCATCGGAGCACGCGCGCGCTTTCGCTCACGGACCCGGGCCGGACGTACTTCGAGCGCTGCACCGAGGTGATGCGCGCGCTCGAAGAGGCGGAGGACGTCACCACGGAGCTCCAGACGAAGCTCGTCGGGAAGATCCGGATCACGCTGCCGACGACGCTGGGGGCCTACCATTTCATGGGGCCGCTCGCCGAGCTGAAGGCGCGGCATCCGGGGCTCCTCCTGGACGCGGTGTTCCTGGATCGGCACGTGGACCTCTTGGCCGAGGGGTTCGACCTCGCGATTCGTGTCGGCGATCTGCCGGAGACGAGCCTCGTCGCGCAGCGGCTCGCGACCGCCGAGATGGTGCTTTGCGCGGCCCCCGCGTACCTCGAACGGCGGGGCGCCCCGCGCGAGCCGGAGGATCTCGCCGCGCACGAATGTCTGAGTTATGCGTACCATGCGCTGCCGACCTCGTGGGAGCTCGCGAGCGGGGCGCGGCAGGCGCAGATCAAGGTCTCCGGCTCGCTCACCACGAACAGCGGGCAAATGCTCGTGGAGGCGGCTTGTCGGGGCGTCGGCATCATCTTCGTGCCCGTGTTCCACGCGGCGAGCCAGCTCCGCGATGGCCGGCTCGTCCGGGTCCTGCCGGGGTGGCGGCGCCCTTCACCCGTCCCGATCCACGCGCTTTATCCCGCGGCGCGGCACGTGTCGGCCAAAGCGCGCGTCGTCGTGGAGTTCTTCAAGGATCTCCTGCGGACGCCGCCGTGGGCGGGCTGGGAGACGCCCGCGGCGAATCAGGGCGAGAGATCGTCGTAGGTGCTCGGCACGTTCACGGTCGTATGGATCCAGTCCCAGATCGCGTAGCCCTTGAACGACTCCATCGTGACGGACATGACGGCCTCGTCCTTGGTTTTGCCGCTGGATACGGCGGCGCCGACCTCGGTGACGAGGGTGCCGAGGTAATCGATCGCGAAATCGAAGCCGTCGACGGTCACCGGCCTTCCGTGCCCCGGGACGACGATGGCGTCGGCGGGGAGCGAGGCCTTTACGTCGGCGAGCGTCATCCCCGTCTCGGCCGCGTGGCCGGCGAGCAGCCAGGGGACCGCGGGTTTTTCGGCGACGAGCGCATTGCCCGTCCAGAGGACCTTCGCGCTCGGGACACGCACGAAGAGATCCCCGCCGGTCTGCGCGAACCCGTGGTACCGGGCCTCGACGGTCAGCCCGCCCAGATCGATCGTCCACGGTTCGCCGTCCTTCACGAGGATATCGGCGGCCACCGCTTTGAGCTCGTCGAGCCCCTGATCCGCGCCGAAGTTCGCCTCCATGAAGGCGACGTCCTCCTCGAAGTGCTCCGCGATCTCTTTGGCTGTGCGCTCGTGCTGCACGATGTGCACGCCGCTCGGGAGGAACGTGTTGCCGAAGCTGTGATCGCCGTGGCTGCTCGTGTTGACGACGTATCGAATGGGCTTGTTGGTCTCTTTCCGGACGAGGTCCACGACCTGGCAGAAGAGCTGCCGGTTGATCATGCTCTCGACGAGGAGCACCGAATCCGCGCCGACGACGAACCCGCCGCTCGTCGCGAGAGGGATGCCCATCGGGGCATGGGCGTCCGCGTTCTCGTCGTAAATCACGAAGACGCCCGGCGCGAGTTCTTGCGAGGCGAGGCGAATGGCCTTCGGCGTCCAGACGTACATCGGGTTGGGCTCCGTGAGGGTGAATTCTTGCCCCTCACAAGCCGCGAAGGCCTGGGGCACCTCGGCGGGCGGCGTGCCCTCCGAGGGCGAGGCGTCGCTGCAGCCGGCAGCGGCGAGACCCACGACGAACCATGCCATCATCGAGCGCTTCTTCATGGCGTTTCCTTCCACGCGAGAACGACCGGGTACAGGGCCATGGATAGATCGCCTCGCGCGGCACGAGAAGCTCGCCCCGAGGACAAGGACCGTTGCCTGACGATGCACAATCGGGGGGCGCCGCGGGCCGCGGGCGAGGCCACGAGGGCCGCGCTTCAGTAGGCCTTTTCGGAGAGCTCCGATTCGGGATATCCCACGCCGGCCCGGTGGTAGAGGGCCGGGCCCGTATTCTCCAGCAGGCACTCCCGCGTCCAGCCGACCTCGATCAGGAAGCTGCCCCAGAGCTTGCGGCTCTTCTCGTCCGCGAGCAGATCCGAGCGCTGGAAATGCCACCACTCCATTCCGATCGGCTGCCCCGGCGCCGGCACCGTGACCGCGTCGCCCGGCAGGATCAGCACACTCGCCGTCCCGCTCGCCGTGTCCGCGGGCGGCGCGTATCCAATCTCGAAGATCGGGCTGAGCGTCACCGTCCAGCTCGACGTTTTCGGCTTGGCCGAAGGAACCGTCGCCCCCGTGGCTTGCGTGACGTTCTGGTTCGTGGGCGCCTGCTGCTCCAGCGCTTGGGGCCGCTCCTCGATGTACTTCGCCCACGCCTCGCCCGATTGCACCGGCGGCTGCGATTCGTCGGAGACGACCCCGTAAAACAGCTTGTCTCCGTAGTCGCGGAGCTTTGCCGCCACCTTCTTGGCGTCCTCGATCTTCGCGGCCGACCAGGAGAGCGTCACCGTGACCTGCGGCGTATTCGTCTTGACGCTCTTGGCGATCTCCTTTTTCGCGTCCTTCAGCGTGCCGGCCCATCGGCGCATGAAATCGGCGTCGAGCGCGGGCACCGTCGTCTTCAGCTTCGTCGATTTTCCGCGCGAGACCGTCACGACGTCGTCGTCCGTTTTGCTCGTCTTCGCCTTGTCGAGCGCGTCAGCGAGCGTGACGAGCTCGGTCGCCTTGACCGTCTTCGTCGTCTGGCCCCAGCCCGATTTGAACGAGCTGATGCGGCCGAGGCGCAGGAGTTCGCCGACCGCGGAGAGGTCGAGGTACGCCCCGTAGTCGCCCGCGGACGCCGCGCTGCCCGGCTCGTGCTCGGCGAAGAACTCGGACGCCGTCATCGTGGCGCCCTTGATCCCGCCTTCCGGGTGCCACGCGTCGTACATCCACCGCTCGATCGAGGCCCGGTAATACTTCGTGAAAAAGCCTGTGGGGTTCGACTGGATGTCGGCGAGGAGCTTGTCGATCGCCGGCAGGAGCATCGCCGCCGCGATGGGCGTCTTCGCTTGCGTGTCCCGCAGCGCCGCGAGCCGCTCCACGATCGGCGCCGCGTGCGCCGCCGCGTCGGCCGCGCCGGGGAGGGATTGCTTGGCCGAGCCGTGGAGCCGCCATCGGACGCGGCCGTCCGCGACTTCGCGTGTATAGGCGACGGGCCAGCCGGAGACCGTGTCCACGAAGCCACTCGCGATGCCGAGATCCATGGCGAGGCCCGTCTTGTGGATGGAGCGCGCGCTGCGGCCATACCCGGCCTTGCCGATGTCGACCTGCGCGCTGCGGAACGTGTGGTTCACGCAGATCCCGTGCTCGAAGCCGAGCGCCTTCACGAGCTCGCTCCAGCCGTGCAGCGATTGCGCCGCCTCGGGCCGCATCCAGTTGAGCCAGCCGCGTGGATCGATCATCGAGACGAGGATCGCCCCCGGCTTGCGCAGGCCTTGCGTGAGCCAGGTCTTGAGCGCCTTGCCCGTCGCCTCCGTGACCACGCCGTCGGCCGCGTCGGGCTTGTCGGCCGGCGCCGCGATTTCGCTGCCGTCGAGGTAGGCCCACGCATTCGCGATGTTCGTGGCGGTCTTCACGTCGGCCTGCTCGGCCTTGATCTTGCCGTCGAGCGTGATCTTTTGTTGTTTCTGGTCCTCGGTCAGCGCCTTCTGCTTCTTCAGCGCCTTGACCTCCGCCTGCATCGCGGAGAGCGCGCCGCGATCGACCTTCGGCGCGAAGTTCGCCCCGTAATCGACGTACGCCGCGTGCGGGCCGGAGGCGCCGCCGCCATTCACCTTGAACGCCTGCGACCGGGCGTCCTGCTGATAACGGTAGACCGCGTTCATCGTACGGACGTCGAAGATCCCGTCGTTCACGCCGCCGGATTTGTCGGAGTCCGTGCCCGCGTCGGGCAGGTAGGGGAAGTTCGACGTGCCCACCATGTACCGGAGCGCGCCGAGGTGCGCTTGCAATCGCTGCACCTGCTTTTTCACGGGCTCGCATGCCGCAAAAGGCATGTCGCGGAAGAGGACCCACCCTTCGTAGAGATCCGCGCCGGCGGGCAAGAGGCCCTTCGCTTCCTCGGGCACCTCCAGCGTCGGCGCGTCCGCGCGCACGGTGAGCGCCTTGGGCTCTCCGAACGCCGCCGAGCCCGCGTTGATCTCGGCCTCGATCCGCTGCGCGAGCGCGAGGCTCGGGTGCTGGATCAAATACACGTCGTACGATTGCCCTTGCTGGAGCTTGTACGCGTCGGCCACTTGATCAAAGCACGCGGGCGTCGCGTGATCGATCGGCGGGCCGAGGTACCCCGTCGCGTCCGTCATGCCGAGCACGTAGGGCGGCACGGGGCCGGACGGCGTCTCCTCGCTCCGGAACATCGCGGAGAGCTTGGCCCCGATCGTGGGATCGGCGGGTTTGGGCGGCGTTTTGCGAAAAAGGACGAAGAGGTTCGGCAGGACGTGCCCGGCGGCGCAAGCGACCTTCGTGATCTTCAGCGTCGGGACGCAATACGTCGTCACGCCGCCGCCCGAGGTTCCGCCGTCGCCGCTCATCGCTCACCCTCTTCGAAATAGCCGTCGTTGACGTCCACGAACTCGCCGAGCTCTTCCTCGTCCGGCGCCTCCTCGGGCGGATCCTCCGCGGGATCCTCGGCCTTCTCCTCGGCGACGCTCTCGGGCTCGCTGCCGAGTTTTTGGTCGCCGAGGAACGCCCCCTCTTTCGAGACGACGAGCCCCGTCACGACGTCGAGCCATTTCTCGGCCCCGATCCGCACCGAGATGCGATACACGCCCGGCGGCACCAGGCGGAACGTGTAAAGGACGATCCGCTTGTCGGGATCGGGCTTCGCGTCCGCGTCGCTCGCGAGGAGGATCTTCTCGAAATGGCCGTCCTCGCTTTGCAGACGGACTTCGTCGTCCTGGAGCGGATCCCCATCGAGATCCATCTCCAGGGGGACCGTCAGATCCACGCCGGACAGGACGATCGTATTGAAATCCTTGCCCCGGGGGTTGCCGAGCGCGACGTCGTGGGTTCGCTCCATCGTGCGTGCCTTTGGCCTCCGTCAGGAGCCGTGTTTTTCTTCGAGCTTCTTTTTCGTCGTGTCGTCGAGCTTGCCCGTGACGTCGAGCTTCTCGTCGTGCTGGAAGAGCGCGAGCGCCATGCGCGTGCGTTTGCCGAGGACGCCGTCCGCCGGGCCGGGATTGTATCCGAGGTTCGAAAGCCGCCCCTGCGCCCCGGAGAGGCCTCCGTCCGCCGCGTCGAGCGGGTTCAGGTGCCCGAGCCGGAGGTGGATCACGCGCCCCGCGATCGTGAGCGTTCCCGTGGTCTCGGAGACGGGGACCTTTTGTTCGAGCAAGCCGTCGCCATCGGTCTTGCCCTCGTGTTTTTCGCCGCCGACGTCGAGCACGTACGCCTCGCCCGCGAGCGGCTTGCCGTCGTGGCCTTCGAGCTTGAGGCGCAGCTCCTTCTTCGGCCGGCGCAGGCGGAATCGATGGAGCTTGCCCGTCGCGAGGCCCTCCTCGACCTTGAGGCCCTTGTCGGGGATCACGATGCGATCGCCGGGCTCGAGCACGTTCGGGTTCACGCGCTTCTTCTTCAGCTCGGCGTTGTCGGGGTGATCGTAGAGGACCCGATAATCACCGAAGCCATACCGCGCGGCGATCTTCGAAAAACACTCGCCTTGCTGGACGACGTGGATCGGCATGGTTTTCAAGCTCGCAAGCGGACGGGCGAGGCGTTCCACGGTATCATGCCCCCGTCTTCGTCGTAAACGTCCGGGGGATGTAATCCGCCCCGCGTGGACGCACGCTATCGTCGGGCGGGGCGGAAGGCGTGTGTCAGGAGACCTCTGGTGCGAACGGCCCGTCGCACCGCTTGTACAGGACGGGGAAAACATTGTAAGGGATGTTGAGGCATGCAGACCTTGCCGGTGATGCACGACGCGGACACCGAGCCGCTCGACGACGCGGTAACGCGTCGTGTGCAGGCGCGCGTCGGCACGGTGCTGCGAGCCAAGTGGCGCATCGATCGCGTGCTCGGGATCGGCGGCATGGCCGCGGTCTACGAGGGCACCCACCGCAACGGCAAGCGCGGCGCCATCAAGATGCTCCACCTCGAGCTCTCGGTGGATCCCGAGGCGCGCGCGCGCTTCCTCCGGGAAGGCTACGTCGCGAACAACGTGGGCCATCCGGGCGCCGTGAGCGTGCTCGACGACGACGTGGCCGAAGACGGCTCGGTCTTCGTCGTGATGGAGCTGCTCGAAGGCAAGACCGTGGACGCGCTCGCCGAGCAGAGGCCCACGGGGCGCCTCGGGATCACCGAGGCGCTGCGCCTCGCCGATCAGCTCCTCGATACGCTCGCCGCTGCGCACGACAAGGGGATCGTGCACCGCGACCTGAAGCCCGAGAACCTGTTTTTGACGAAGGACGGCGCGCTGAAGGTGCTCGACTTCGGGCTCGCGCGGATGCGCGAGATGCAGTCCAACGCGAAGATGACGAAGACGGGCAACGCCATGGGCACGCCCGCGTTCATGCCGCCGGAGCAGGCCCTCGGCGAGTGGAACCGCGTCGACGCGCGCTCGGATCTGTGGGCCGTGGGCGCGTCGCTCTTCACGTTGATGACGGGCCGCCTCGTGCACGACGCGCCCACGCTGAACCAGCTCCTGCTGAAGGCGATGACGCAGGCGCCCGCGCCGATCCGCACGGTTTTGCCGGGTTTGCCCGCGGAGGTGGCGGAGGTCGTCGACAAGTCGCTCGCCTTCGACATGAACGCGCGTTTTCAGGATGCGCGCGGCATGCAAGCCGGCGTGCGCAAGGCGATCGCGTGGCTCGACAAGCACGGCGAGCCGCAGAACCTCGTGCCCGTCGCGTCGCTCGGCACGACGAGCCCCGGCGCGGTCGACAGCCAGATGGTCACGCTGAAGCGGGATCCCACGGCGCCGATGGCCGCGCCCGCGCGCCCCTCACGCTTGGCCATGATCGCGCTCTCGCTCGGCACGCTGGTGCTCGGCGGCGTGGTCGCATTTTTCGTGTTCGGGGGTTCGTCCGGGGAGACGCCGGAGCCTGGGCCGGTGGCGTCGTCGAGCGCGGGCAGCGCGCGCGTGGGGGCCCCAGCGCCGAGCGCGACGCCGTCGGTGGCGCCGATCGCGCCGATCGAGCCGGCGCGCGTGGCGATCGAGGACGCGGGCGCTCCGCCGCCCGTCCCGTCGGTGACGGCGAGCGCCGTCAAGAAGGGGCCGAGCGTGAAGAGCGGGGCGGATTTCGGCGAGTGGGGGAAATGATCTCCTCGGTGCGGCGCCTCCGGGGCGCGTGTCTCGTCGTCGCGCCGCTCGGGCTTGGGCTCGTGGTCGGCGGCGCCGCGTACGCAGACGAGAAGGACGACAAGGCGCGCGCGCAGCAGCTCTTCGTCGAGGGGCGCAAGGCGATCGAGGCCGGCGACAAGGCCACGGGCTGCGCGAAGATGCGCGAGAGCATGGGCCTGTTCGCGGTCGCGAACACGCTCTTCAACGTGGCGCAGTGTGACGAGGGCGAGGGCAAGATCGCCGCGGCGCTGGAGCACTGGGAGCGCGGGCTCGCGCTGATCGACGCCAAGGATGCGCGCGCCAAGGTGGCGAAGGAGCGCATCAACACGCTCTCGCCGCGCGTGCCGCGGCTGCGCATCGTGGTGCCGCCGGGGCAACCCGTGTCGGCCGTCGTCCTCGACGGGACGGAACTCGCGCCGTCGACGCTCTCGGCGCCGCTCTACGTGGAGCCCGGGAGCCACGTGATCGTGGTGCGCGCGCAGGGGCGGCCGGATCGCAAGCACGAACTCACGCTGGCCGAGAAGGAGCGCACAGAGTTCGTGGCGACGCCGGCCGCGCCGGCACCGGCGGGCGCGCCGTCCGCGACCGTGGTGCCGACGGCGACGGCGACGGCGTCGGCGACGGGGGGCGGGCCGCCGCCACCTCCCACGAGTTTTCGGCGCACGGCGGGGTTCCTCGTGGGCGGCGTGGGTGTGGCGGGGCTCGTCGCGGCGGGGGTGACGGGCGGCATCATCATGGCGAAGGTGTCGAGCTTCGATGCCTGCCGCGAAAAGCGGGACGCGACGCCGCCCGAGCGGTGTGAGATCAAGGAGTCGGACGTCCGTACGTACGACGCGCTGCTCGTGCCGAACGCGATCGCGTGGGGCGTGGGGCTCGCCGGGGTGGGCGTGGGGCTCGTGCTCGTCTTGACGGCGCCTTCGGCGAAGGGTGGGGAGGCAGGGAAGGCGTCGTTCGTGCCCGTGCCGATCGTGCTTCCGGGCGGGGGAGGAATGGGGCTGTCCGGGAGGTTCTGATGCGAAATGGTTTTTTTCTTGCGGCCCCTGTGAGCCTCGTGGCGCTTGGTGGATGTCTTCTTTCTTATAGCAGTGGTGATTACGACGAATACATAGGCTGGGGCGAGGACGGGGGCGGCGCGCCGGCCAGCAGCAGCGGGGCGGGGGCCATGACCGGGTCGGGCGGCGCGGGCGGCGCGGGCGGCGCGGGCACCTGCCATCCGGCGATTTGTGAGGGGGACTCATCGACGACCTGTTCCCTCAATCCGGCGTGCCCGCCGGTCGTGTGGTCGGCGCGGTGGGGGACGGTCGATCAGCAACGCGTGTTCGCGGTCGCCAGCGACGGGGAGCAGGTCGCGCTGGCCGGGGAGTACAACGGGCAGAGCTTCGCGATTGGCGAAAAATCGCCGAAGACGTTGCCGCTCGACTCCCCCAACTTCGGGACCGAGGCCTTCGTCACGCTGCTCGATGGCAATGGGGGCGCGACGTGGGCGGCGCCGGTCGCCCTCGGCGTCGGGTATCAACCACGA
The DNA here is from genome assembly GCF_029946465.1 of Polyangium sorediatum. NCBI lineage: Bacteria > Pseudomonadati > Myxococcota > Polyangiales > Polyangiaceae > Polyangium > Polyangium sorediatum. Next base: position 20,742 of record NZ_JARZHI010000047.1, on the reverse strand, counting down.
ACCGCGTATGCCGTCGCGTTCGCCGGGAAGGACATCGTGGTCGCAGGGTCGCGCGCTTCGACGGAAGGCGGGGGCTCGGATCTCGACGTGTTCATCCGGAAGTTCACGCCCAACATGGATAACAACACCCTCACCGACAAAGGCACGTTCCAGTTCGGGGGGGATGGTCTGGACAAGGCCGTCGCCGTGGCCGCCACCGCATCAGGTGCGTTTTATGTGGCAGGCACGATCACCGCGTCGGGCAGCAAAATTGTCACCTGCAACATGGCGGAGCATGCGCTCAAGAACGGCATGTTCGTGGTGAACTATGATTCGGCGGGCGCCTGCAAATGGTTCGTCCAGGCGGATGGCGATGTCCAGCCGACGGCCTTGGTCTACAACGCGGAGAATCAGCTCCGCGTCGTGGGTCATTTCAAGGGCGCGCTGACGCTTCCGAACGGAACCGTGTTCACGACGCAGCCGAACGCGACGGATTCGTTCGTCGTCGGGCTCGTGCCGCTCTCCGGCGTCGTCGAGTCGTCGATGCAGATCTCGGCGCATACGGAGGGGGCCGTGCGGGCCCTGGCGGCGACCATCAGCGCCAACGGGACGGTGTACATCGCCGGGCAGCTCGAAGGAAAAACCTTGATCGCGCCCGATCTCTTCGGCGATGATCAAATGGCGGCGTTCGTCATGCCCGTCGGGGTGGAGAACTCCTGGATGCACGTGTTTCCCGCAGGGAAGGTGCCGAAACTGGAATCCGCCGCCGGCACGAGCCTCACGCTGGCGGCGGACGGCGCACTTTATGTCGGCGGCACGTTCATGGACGTCATCGATATCGAACCGACGTCGGCGTTGGGGACGTTCGAACGTGCCGGGGTGAACCCGTTCCTCGCGAGGATCGACACCTTCAGCGGCGAGCTTTCGTGGTTCGACGCCTATGACGGGGAGGGGCAGACGGCGTTCACGAAGTCGTTCTTCGTGACGATGCTCGCGAACGATGTCGTGCTGGCCGGGAACTGGATCACCGATTTCAGCTTCGCCGCGGATGGGGGCAAGCCGCTGATCGCCAAGGGCGATGGCATGAGCGACGATGACATCATCGCCGCGAAGATCTCCCCCAAACCCTGACGCAAGCCACGTGCGCGCAGGCGGCCGTGTCAGAGGGCCGACGGCATTCGGACGGGGGGGCAAGATGGAGGTTCCGATGCAAAAGGTTCTCTCGGTCCTGGCGGGTTGTGGCCTCGCGATGCTCGCCGGCTGCATCCTCGTGTACGACGCCGGCGAGTACGAGGATGCCATCGGGGACACCGGCGGGGGGGGTCGGGGCGGCGCTGGCGGGGCGGGGGGGAGCGGCGGCGAGGGCGGCGTCGCACCGTGCCTGGTCGAGTGGTGTCACACAGGCGAGGCGGAGACGACGTGCAGCGAGGTCACCTGTCCGACCTTTTCGAGCCGCCGGATCCCGCTCGCCAACAACCAGGACACGCGGGCGATTGGGGTCGGCTCGGCCGCGGGGGGCGAGCAGATCTTCGTCGCCGGACAATATACGGGCAACATGACCCTCGGGGATACGACGATTCCCGGTGAACTGGGGAAAGGCGACGCCTTCGTGGCGGCGTTCGGGCCCGCACCCAGCTTCATGGCCACGAGGGGGCTGGCGATCGGCTCCGCGCTCGGGGGCTCGCCGGCGATCGGTTACACGCCCCGTATCGCCCACGCGGTCGCGTTTGGCGCGGCGAACACCGTGATCGTCGGAGGACGCTACCGGGAGGACGACCCGTTCATGATGGTCGAAGAGAACCACAATGCGTTCCTTCGTTCGGTCACCCCGGACCTGAAATCGATTTCATGGACGGCCACGTTTGGCGGCGGAGGGGTCGACGAGGTCGTGGCCGTGGCGGCCTCACCCCAATGGGCCTATGCCCTCGCATCCATCGCGCCGTCGCCGGGGGACAACCCGTCCGAGGTGGTGTTGCCGTGCGGGAGCTCCCAGCTCATTCAGCCCAAACAGCACCACATGGCGCTGTTCCAGTACGATTCCAGCGGCGCATGTCAGTGGGTCGTTCGTCCGACGGGGGGATTGCACACGCCGACGGCCCTCGTGGCGAGCTCGAACAATGACATCTACGTCGCGGGCACGTATTCCGGGAAGTTCGAGGGGCTCGGAAAGGTCGTCCCCGAGATCACCGAAGGCACGGCCATGTTCGTCATGAAGGTGGGCGTCGACGGGAAGGTCGCGTGGGTCAATACCTATCACGCCCTGATGAGCAACGCGACGCCCACGGCCCTGGCCGTCTCGGGCAGCGACCTCTTCGTGACGGGATCGGTCCGGGGCTCGCTCGATTTCGGGGACAAGGTCCGCATCGCCGACCAAGAATCGCCTTTCCTCCTCGTGCTCGATTCCGCCGGCGCCAAGCCCCGGAGCGTCGTCATGCCAGGGGCCTTCGCGGAGGGGGTTGGCTTGGCGGCGACCTCGGCAGGCGAAGTGATCATGACAGGAACCTTTTTCCCAACCCTGGATTTTGATCCTCATCGAGAGGGGGTGGAGATGGACGAACAGAACCTGATGAGCGCGTTCCTCGCGAAGTTCGACGCGCAAGCGAAGCTCCAGACGTTCGACTTGATCGGGACCCAAGAGGCGCCCACGCAGCGCTGGCTCCCGCTCGCCTCGAACGGCGCGCGCGTGTACCTCGCCGGGGGCTGGTCGACGCATCTGCGGTTCGAGGATACGAGCGTGATGCCGCTGGAGCTCGACGTCCTCCTGGCGCACGTTCAGCCTTGACCGACCTCCTGTCCGTCGCGTCGCGCGTGATCCATTCATGGTAGCCTGCCTCTCCGTCGAGGAGGTGGCAGATGCGCGTGGATGCGACTCGTGTGGCGTTTGGCCTGGCATTGGGGGGTTGGCTGCTCGGGGGCTGCCTCGGAGAGCTGCAGGCCACGGGCGGTCAAGGCGGGGCGGGCGGGCAGGGGGGCGGCGGAGGGCCGGGGGGCTCGGTCGGCGCGGGGGGCGTGGGTGGTGCGGGCAGCCCCCCTCCTTCGTGCGGCGTCGAGATTTGCGACACGGAAGGCACGGAGTCCTGCGGCGCCATTTCGTGCTCGTCGCTCGCGTGGGCGGAGCGGTGGGGAGCCCTCGACCAGCAACAGGTGAACGCGCTCGCCACGAATGACACGAACATCGTGCTTGCAGGGCATTACACCGCGAATGCGTTCGACCTCGGGGGGACCACGCTGCCGGATCCTGGGGGCACGGGGAGCAGCGCCTTCGTCGCGGTCCTGAACAAGGACGGGACAAGTCTCGCAGCCTTCCCGATCATGGGCAGCATCGGGTACCCGCCGCGATCCGCGCTTGGACTCGGGGTCTCGGGGGGAACCGAGATCCTCGTCACGGGATACTACAACACGCTCGCTGGCAGCTTGGATTCCGACGTATTCATCAACAAGATGAGCTTTGCGGCCGGTTCCCCGCAACTGACGTTCTCCATCCAGTTTGGGGGCGACGGCGAAGACAAGGGCGTCGCAGCGGCGCTCGACACGAGCGGGGGGATCGTCGTCCTCGGCAAGGTGAGCGCGAAGGCTGCCATGAGCGTGAAGCCCGATGTGGATTGCAAGGGTACGAAAACGGTCTTGAAGGACGGCATGTTCGTCGTCAACTACGACGCGAGCGGCAATTGCAAGTGGTATGCTCAATTCGAAGGGAGCGAAATCGAGCCGACGGCCATGGCGGTGGACCCGTCCAACAACATCCACATCACCGGACATTTCTCCGGAACGTTGCGGCAGCCTTCGGGGACCGTGCTCACCGCGACCGCGACGGACATGTTCCTGTTCGAGCTCAACGGGAATGGGACGGTCCTCTCGACGCTGGCGCCGCTCGGACCGGAGCCCGGGAACGATCTCGCGAAGGTGCGCCCGAGGGCCCTGGCCTTCGAAAAGACCGGTCGCATGTTCGTGGCCGGCGACGTCCTGGGGAAGACGGAGATCGCGCCGGAGCTCGGCTCCCTCCAGAAGGCAGCGTTCGTGCTGGCCTTCGAGGACAACGGGCTCCTGGCGTGGAAGCAGGTGTACGCCAGCGACAGCCCGTCCAATAGGCCGATGGCCACGGGCCTCGCGGCCGCGGACGGCAAGCTGTATTTGGCAGGCGTCTTCTCCGAATCGATGGACATCGACCCCATGGGGCCGGCCGGCTTCGTGCAGCGAGCGGGGTACAACCCGTTCCTCGCCCAGCTCGACATCGCAGGCGCGAGGGCAGATTGGCTTCATGCGTTCGACGGAGGGGGCCAGCCGGATTCGGTGAGCCCGTTTTACGTACGAATGCTGGGCAACGAGGTCGTCGTGGCGGGGAGCTGGATCAAGCAGCTCGGGGTTTCCCAGGATTCGGCGAACGGCATCCTGTCCCCGAAAGGGGATGGCGTGACCGACACGGACATCGTCGCCGCGAAATTCAAGTGATCACGCCGTAATTCGACGTCCTCCTGGCGCACGTTCAGCCCGGGCCGACCTTCCGTCCGGTGCCGGGGTGAACCCGTTCCTCGCGAGGTTCAGCACCTTCCCCGGCGCGCTTTCGTGGTTCGACGTCTACGATGGGAAGGGGCAATCGCAGCTCACGAAGTCCTTCTACGTGACAGCGCTCCAGGACGAAGTCGTGCTGGTCGGGAACTGGATCACCCATTTCAGCTTCACCGAAGACGCAAGCAAAGTCCTGTCTGCCAAGGGGAACGGTATCGACGACGAGAACATCATCGCCGCGAAGATCACCCCCAAACCCTGACGCAAACCACGCCCTCGCATCAGGTGCGATCCCGCCCACGCGGCCTCGTGCCGCTTGAAGGTTGCATCTTACGAACCCGGAAAGTACGATGCCGCCGTCGCGATCACCGGGGTGGGTGCTTCCCGGCGGTGTCGGCGGCGCAGGCAGGGCAGAGTCGTGTTGGGGCCGAGCGTCGAGCGCGGGCTCTTTGGCGAATGGGAATCATGACCACACCCGTGCGGAGCCTCTTGCAAACCACGACCCTCGTCGCCGCGCCGCTCCTCGCGGCGCTCGTGATCGGCGGCGTCGCGCACGCGGACGAGAAGGACGACAAGGCGCGCGCGCAAAAGCTCTTCGTCGAGGGGCGCAAAGCGATCGAGGCCGGCGACAAGGCGAACGGCTGCGCGAAGATGCGCGAGAGCATGGGCCTGTTCGCGGTCGCGAACACGCTCTTCAACGTGGCGCAGTGTGACGAGGGCGAGGGCAAGATCGCCGCGGCGCTCGAGCACTGGGAGCGCGGGCTCGCGCTGATCGAAACCCAGGATCCGCGCGCCAAGGTGGCGAAGGAGCGCATCGGCGCGCTCGCGCCGCGCGTGCCGCGGCTGCGCATCGTCGTGCCGATCGGGCAGCCGGTGTCGGCCGTCGTCGTCGACGGTACGGAGTTCGCGCCGTCGTCGCTCTCGGCGCCGCTCCACGTGGAGCCCGGGGAGCACGTGATCGTGGTCCGCGCGGAGGGCCGGCCGGATCGCAAGCACGAGCTCACGCTGGCCGAAAAGGAGCGCACGGAGTTCGTGGCGACGCCGGCAGCGCCGTCGGCGGCAGGCGCGCCGCCTCCGGCCGTGGTGCCGACGGCGTCGGCGTCGGCGTCGGCGACGGAGATCGTTCCGCCCCCGCCCCCGCCTCCTTCTTCGTCGAGCTTCCGTCGCACGGCGGGGTTCGTTATCGGCGGAGTGGGCGTGGCGGGCCTCCTTGCGGCAGGCGTGACAGGCGGGGTGCTCGCGTCACGGGACGCGACGATCCAGGCGGCGTGCGAGGAGACGGGCGACAAGAAGCAGACCTGCACCCAGAGTGCGATGGATCTGATCAACGGCAGCGGCCCCCTCTTCGTGGCGAACGGGATCGCGTGGGGCGTCGGCGCCGTGGGCGTGGGCTTGGGGCTCGCGCTCGTGATCACGGCGCCTTCGGGCAAGGCGAAGGACGAGGCGCAAAGCACGGCGATCGTGCCGTTCTTCGTCCCCGGGGGCGGCGGCGCCAGCATCTCCGGGCGATTCTGAGGCGAGGCGCGCCCGCGCGCGCCGGCCCCTCGTGGCCCCTCGCCCAACGAAAAGCATTGGTCCCCCTTCCGGAATCGAGCAGCGGGAATGGGGATCGGCTCGACCGGTTCGCATCGATATCGTAGATCCTTTGACGCGCTCGTTCGATAGCGCGTGCGTTACCTGCGTGGTGTCTTTCCCCCGCTTGGGAGGTCTCGATGCGTAACCTTACGATCCTTCTTTCGGTCACGGGTCTCGTTGCGTTGAGCAGCTGTGCGCTGGTGTACGATTACGAAGGATATGGCGGTCCAGGCGGCACGGGCGCGTCGGGGAGCACGAGCAGCAGCGGCTCGGCCGGCGGGAACGACGGGATCGGAGGGGGCGGCGGAATCGGAGGGGAGGGGGGCGTGGGCGGCACGGGCGGCGCTCCGCCGTGTGGTGTCGAGATCTGCGACACGGAAGGCACGGAGTCCTGCGGCGCCATTTCGTGCTCGTCGCTCGGGTGGGCGGCTCGGTGGGGAGCCTTGGATCAGCAACAGGTGAACGCGCTCGCCACGAATGACACGAACATCGTGCTTGCAGGGCATTACACCGCGAATGCGTTCGACCTCGGGGGGACCACGCTGCCGGATCCTGGGGGCACGGGGAGCAGCGCCTTCGTCGCGGTCCTGAACAAGGACGGGAAAAGTCTCGCAGCCTTCCCGATCATGGGCAACATCGGGTACCCGCCGCGATCCGCGCTTGGACTCGCGGTCTCGGGGGGAACCGAGATCCTCGTCACGGGATACTACGGCGCGCTCGCTGGCGGTTTGGATCCCGATGTATTCATCAACAAGATGAGCTTTGCGGCCGGTTCCCCGCAACTGGCGTTCTCCATCCAGTTTGGGGGCGACGGCGAAGACAAGGGCGTCGCAGCGGCGCTCGACACGAGCGGGGGGATCGTCGTCCTCGGCAAGGTGAGCGCGAAGGCTGCCATGAGCGTGAAGCCCGATGTGGATTGCAAGGGTACGAAAACGGTCTTGAAGGACGGCATGTTCGTCGTCAACTACGACGCGAGCGGCAATTGCAAGTGGTACGCTCAGTTCGAAGGGAGCGAGATCGAGCCGACGGCCATGGCGGTGGACACGGACAATAACATCCACATTACCGGACATTTCTCCGGAACGCTGCGGCAGCCTTCGGGGGCCATGCTGACCGCGACCGCGACGGACATGTTCCTGTTCGAGCTCGACGGGAATGGGACGGTCCTCTCGACGCTAGCGCCGCTCGGACCGAAGCCCGGGAACGATCTCGCGAAGGTGCGCCCGAGGGCCCTGGCCTTCGACAAGACCGGCCACATGTTCGTGGCCGGCGACGTCCTGGGGAAGACGGAGATCGCGCCGGAGCTCGGCTCCCTCCAGAAGGCAGCGTTCGTGCTGGCCTTCGAGGACAACGGGGTCATGGCGTGGAAGCAGGTGTACGCGGGGGACAGCCAGTCCGGTGGGCCGCTCGCCACGGGCCTCACGGTCGGGGACGGCAAGCTCTATCTGGCAGGTGTCTTCTCCGAATCGATCGACATCGACCCCTCGAAGCCGGACGGCGGCCTCGTCCAGCGGGCGGGGTACAACCCGTTCCTCGCCCGGCTCGACATCGCAGGCGAGAGGGCGGATTGGCTTCGTACGTTCGACGGAGGGGGCCAGCAGGGTACGGCGAGCCCGTTTTACGTACGAATGATCGACAAGGAGGTCGTCGTGGCTGGGAGCTGGATCAAGCAGATCGGGTTTTCCCAGGATTCGGCCAACGGCATCCTGGCCCCGAAAGGGGATGGCGTGTCCGATACGGACATCATCGCCGCGAAATTCAAGTGAACACGCCTCGGGCGGGCCACGTGCGCGTGGCCCGGCTCGGCATCCATCCCTGCATCAGCGCGCGGCGAACGTCATGTTGAAGACGGGCAATTCCTTGTCGCCGCCCTCCAGCTTCACCGTGCGCTTCGTCGCGTACAGCGCGTCGAGCACCGCGACGACCTCCCGGAACGGCGTGCGGTTGTCCGTGTGCAAAATCGCCTGATCGAGCTTCTTGTCGCTCGGATCACGGTGATTCGCGTTCGCCTGCCACTCCGCCTCGAGCTTCTTCGCGAGGTCGGGGTATTTCACGAGCTCGCCGGCTTCCTGCGAGGTCTTCGGGATGCGGACCTCGCTCACCACGGTCGCGCCCTGCTTCCACACGAGCGCGAAATCGCTCTCGCCGATGTGCACGTTCAGCACCTTCTCCGGCGCGACGACGGTGATCGGATCCGGGCTCGCGGGCCCGGGGACCTGCGCATCCGCATTGATGCGCGAGTTCGTCACCCAGACGGCCGTGATGAGCAGGAACGCGATCGTGCACATCAAGAGGTCGATGAACGGGACCATGTTGATTTCGGCATTGGTCGCCTTCTTCTTGCCGCCCTCGCTGCCAACGTCGACGCCGCCCATGGGAATCTCCTTCTCCTCCGTCGTGCGCGAAACTCGGGGTCGCGCTCGGGGAATGGCGAGAAGACACCGACCTCGGCGCCAGGTTCCGCGTTTTTTCGACATCGGCAGGCGGCGCGATGTTTCCGGTCCGGCTACGATTTTCCGCTCGGTCAGGATCGATGCATGTTGGCCATGATCCGGGCGCCATCCATGTCGAAGCGGAACCGGAGCGGGCGCAGGCCCCGGGCGATCATCGCTTCGAGCATGCGGCGTCGGTCCTGGGGGCGGACGTAGAACATGAAGAAGCCGCCGCCGCCCGCGCCCATGAGCTTGCCGCCGATCGCGCCGGCCTTCCGCGCCGCCTCGTAATGCTCGTCGATGACCGAGTCCGTCATCTTCGAGGCGAGCTTGCGCTTGTGGGACCAGTGCACGTGGAGCAGCTCGCCGTATTGATCGATGTCGCCGCTCGTGAGGATCCGGTAGGTCTCGTGGCCCATCTCCTTGATCCGGTGCATCGACTCGACCACGGGCGCCTCGAGCTCGCGGAGCCTCTGCCCCTGCTCGCTGAGGACGATACGCGCCGGCCGCTCGATGCCGGACCAGATGATGACGAGGTTCGATTCGAGCTCGTCGAGCACCTCGTCCCGGACGGGCACGGGCTCGACGTGCACCGAGCCGTCGGGCTCGAAGCGGAAGGCCGTGACGTTGCCAAAGGCCGAGATGTACTGGTCCTGCTTGCCGATGGGCTCGCCGAGCCGCTCGATCTCCAGCGTGCACGCTTCCTCGGCGAGCTTTTTCGAGGAGACGAACTCGCGCTTGTACGTGTGGAGCGCGTTCAGGAGCGCGACCGTGAAGGCGCTCGACGAGCCGAGGCCCGAGTTCGCCGGGAGATCGGCCACGCTCGTGAGTTCGATCGAATGGTCGATGCCCGTCATCCGCAAGGCCTCGCGGAAGATCGGGTGCTCGACCTGATCGACGCTGGAGACGATCTCGGTCTTCGAATACGCCAGGCGAATGTCGCGGTGGAACCGCTTGTTCGCCGTGACGTAGATGTATTTGTCGATGGCCGCGGAGACCAGGTATCCCCCGAAGCGCGTCGAATACGCCGGGAGATCGGTGCCTCCGCCGCCGAGCGAGAAACGCACGGGCGCGCGGGAAATGATCACGTAAAGACCTCCGCCCGGGCGCCGAGATGCGCTTCGAGCTCGTGAAAACCGGCCTCGGAGCCGATCTCGTAAAACCTCTGCGTCACGACGAGCGCCCGGAGCGCGCCCTCCGCGGCGAGCGCGGTGAGCACGGGGGCGAGGTCGCCCGGGCCCTCGGGGAGCACCGCGACGACCTCGCGCCGGAGCGCGATCGCGCCGTAGTCGATGTGATCGAGCCGGGGTTTGGGGCGTAGGGCGCCGTCAGGCGACCCGGAGCCCCAAGCGTCAACCCCATCGCGGGGCTCGCCGGGCTTTCGTTTCTGGTAGCGGATCACGCGGCTCGCCTCGATCTCGCAGTTCGAGTCGTCCCAGCGGTCCTCGTTCCGGTAGACGCTCATCGTGCCGCGCGCCTCGGGGTGCGCTTCGAGATCGGCGAGCGGCGCGGCGTAATCGAAGGGCAAGTACGAGTCGCCGTACGTCAGGAGGAACGCTTCGCCGAGATACGGGAGCGCGCGCCGGAGCGCGCCCGCCGTGCCGAGCCGGGTTTCGCCCTCGTCGGCCACCACGACGCGGAGCCCGAAGGCCGCGCCGTCCCCGATGGCCTCGCGGATCGCGTCGCCGAGGTGGCCGATGCAGAGCACGACCTCCTCGTAGCTCGCCTCGGCGAGCCGCGCGAGCAGGTGGTGGCCGAACGGACGGCCCGCGATCGGCAGGAGGAACTTCGGCACGTCCCGCGTGCGCGGGTACATGCGCGTGGCGAGGCCTCCGCAGAGGACCACGGCTTGCCGGCGCAGCGGCGGCGCGAGGGGGTCGGTCGAAGGGACGTTCGGCACGGCGCGGGCGGAGCTTAGTCGGGTTTGGCCGCCGAGGAAAAAACACGCGGGCGTGCCCGGAGCGGCCAACCCCGTCCGGGCCACCTTCCCGGAGATTTTTCGCTTCGGAGGTCCTCTGCGCGGCGCGGCAAACCGGGAGGGTCGGGCATCGAACGAGAGCACAGAGGGGGAGAGCCCCGGGGGGACGGGAGCGCGGTTCGGCTCTCCGAGCAAACCCCCCGAGGGACGAGAGGGGGGACGTGTGCATGAACGAGCCGTCGTTCGCGCGTGTATCGGTGGGAGACGTGCTCTTTGGAAAGTACCGGGTCGAGCGCGTCCTCGGCGTCGGCGGCATGGGGATCGTGGTCGCGGCGAGGCACACGCAGCTCGACGCGCTCTACGCCTTGAAGCTGATGCACCCCGCCGAGATCGGGAACAGGCAAGCGCTCGCGCGTTTCTTCCGGGAAGCGCGGGCGGCCGCGAAGTTACGCAGCGAGCACGTGGCGCGTGTCTTCGACGCGGGAAGGACGCCGCGGGGCATCCCGTACATCCTGCTCGAATACCTCGAAGGCTGCGATCTGCAGCAGCTCGGCAAGAAGCGCGAGTGCCTGCCCGTGGTCGAGGCCGTGCTCTACGTGCTGCACGCCTGCACCGCGCTCGTCGAGGCCCACGCGGCCGGCATCATCCACCGCGATCTGAAGCCCGCGAACCTCTTCCTCACCCACAGACCCGACGGATCGCCCTGCGTCAAGGTGCTCGATTTCGGCATCTCGAAGCGCTGCGACGCCCGCGCGCCCTCGGGGATGACCCGGACGACCGACATCCTCGGATCGCCGCTCTACATGTCGCCCGAGCAGATGCGCTCGACCCGCGACGTCGACGCGCGGACGGACCTGTGGGCGCTCGGCGCCATCCTGTACAGGCTGCTCGCGGGGGAGGCGCCGTTCGCGGCGCGGAGCCTGTCCGACGTGTACGAGGGGATCCTGGAGCGCGAGCCACGGCCGCTCTCGGTGCGTCGGCCCGACGTGCCCCCGGCCCTCGACGCGGTGGTGCGCCGCTGCCTGCGGAAAAAACCGGACGATCGTTTCCCCTCGGCGCTCACGCTCGCCGCCGCGCTCGCGCCGTTCGCGCCCGAGGAGGAGGCGCCACGCAGCCTGCGCAAGCCGAGCCGCGCGTCGCTGCCGTCGACGCCCGCCGTGCGCGTGTTGCCCGCGGTTCCCCCGATGGATCCGGCGCCGGACGACGTGCCGACGTCACGCGACTGCCGGGCCGCGATGAACAGCGCGCCGACGCTCCGCTCCGTGCAGGAGCCGACGCTGCCGCTCTCGACGTCCGAGCCGACGGGGGCTGCGTGGGGCGGGACGTGGTCGGTCTCCGCGCGGGCGCGGGAGCACGGGTCGCGCGTGGTGGCCGCGGCGGTGCTCGTCGCGGCCGTGGTGGGCGGCGGGACGGGCATCTGGGCGTCGCGGGAGGAGCGGATCTTCGCCGCGCGCGCCCGCCCCGCGAGCGCCGCGGCCGAGGCGGCGAAGGTGGCCCCGACGAACGTCACGCCCCTCGCCGAGGTGCTCGCCGGGCCCGCCGTCCCGGCCGAATCCACGAAGGTGCCCGCGCCGCCCGTGATCACGGGCCTCGCGCGACGTGCGGACGAGGCGGAGGCGCCCTCGGGCGACGACGCGCGGCCCCGCAAGAAAGAGCCGCAGAAACGAGCGGCGGATCCTTTTGGTCGTTCACGCAAATAAATGAAACCTCATCTCCAGAAGAGCTCGATCCTCCTCGTCTCCGTCGTCGCGGTGATCTCGTCGTTCGGGCCGCCCGCGGCCGCCGAGGGGACACGGGAGCCGTTCGCCGAGCAGCGGGCGGAGGCCTTGTTCCGCCGCGCCCTCGAGCTCATGGACGAAGGCAGGCACGCGCGGGCCTGCCCGATGCTGGAGGAGAGCCGTCGGCTCGATCCGGCGATGGGGACGGCGTTCCGCCTGGCCGAGTGTTACGAGCACACCGAGCGGCTCGGCGAGGCGTTCATGTTGTACCAGGACGTGGCCGCCCAGGCGCGTCGGCGGCGCGCCGAGGACCGGGCCGAGGTCGCCCGCGCCCGGCTCGCCGCGCTCGGCCCGCGGGTCGCGGTGGTGAACCTGATCGTCCCCGACGAGGCCCTGAAAGAGCCCGATCTCTCCATCACCTGGGATGAGCGCGAGATCGAGCGCACCCTCTGGAACGCGGGGATCGTCGTCACGACGGGGGCGCACGTGCTCGAAGCGGCGGCGCCGGGAAAGCGGCCGTTCCGGCGTGAGGTCGTGGTGGGCGAGGTGGGGACCTTGGTCGACGTCGAGGTGCCTCCGCTCGCGGACGAGCGCACGCGGCAGCTCATCGTGCTCCACCCCGAGCCGCTCCCGCGGCCGATGACGCTCGAGGATCGGCGCTGGCTCGCGCTCGGGGCGCTCGTGGTGGGCCTCGGCGGCTTGACGATGGCCTCGATCGCGGGGCTCTCGACGTCGCTCGAGACGAGCGGGACGGCCGGCGATCTGGATCCGGGGGGCGCTTCCATGACGAACGCGACGGCGATCGCGGGGATGAGCCTCGCGGGGGTGGGGCTGTTCGTGGCGGGATCCCTGTGGACCCCGGCTCCGGCGGGGGACGTGCGGTTCGCGATCACGCCCGGGCCGGGCGGCGGGGCAGGGGTGGTTCAGGTCTCGTTCTGAGGGCCCTCAGGGCGCGGCGAACCTCGCGAGGAAGATGTCGCACTCGCCCGCGCTCTCGAGCGGACCCTGGCCGACGTCGATCGTCCCGTAAAACGATCCCGTGACCGCCGCGGCCCCGACCCGGTCCACGGCGACGCCGCCCGCGAGCTCATAACCGGAGCTCCCGATCGCGCGGCTCTGGACGTGTTTGCCCGTGGCGTCGTAACGCGCGAAGTAGACGTCGGTCTGTCCGGCGGCTTCGAGCGCCGCGCCGCCGAGGTTCACCGCCTCGGTGAACGTCCCCGTCACGACGAGCCCGCCCTTGGGATCGACCGTGATTCGCGGGGCCGCGTCATCCCACTCCGCCGGCGTGAGCCGGAACGTCCGGGTCCACAATTCGGTGCCCTTCGAATCGAGCTTTCCGAGGAAAAGATCACGGCCCTGGCTGGCGAGCTCGCCGCTGCCGAAATCGAGCCGACCCTCGAAGAGCCCGCCGAAGAGGATGCTGCCGTCCGCGTCGGCGGCCACGGCCTGGATCACCTGGTCCGAGACGTCGCCGAAGGTCTTCGTGAAGACGTGGTTGCCGTCCGGGTCGAGCTTCACGAGCACGGCGTCCACGCCGCCCGTGATCGTGGTCGGTCCGCCGCCGAAATCGACCGGCGCGAGCAGGCCGCCGCCGAGGAGGACATTTCCGCTCCCGTCCACGGCGACATCCATGCCGGATTCGAGGCCCGCGCTGCCGAAGGATCGGGCCCAGAGCGGCGCCCCGCTCCCGTCGAGCTTGGCGACGAACACGTCCGTCGCGCCCGCGCTCGTGAGCGTCGCGCCGCCGAGGACGAGCGTGCCGTTGTAGCTGCCCGTGACGACCAGCGTGTCGTCCCCGCCGGCGGCCATCCCGGACACGGTCGCGCCGAGCATGGTGCTGAAGATGGGCTTGCCGTCCGCGTCGAGCTTCCCGATTGCGGCGCCGGCCGCGCCGGGGGGCGTGAGCGGACCGCCGCCGAAATCCAGCTCCGATTGCGTGTTCACCGCGATCACCCACGCGCCCCCGCCGGCCGCGACGATCCGCGGGGCGCCCTCCTGCGAGGCCGATCCGAAGCGCACGCTCTTGCCGGGTTTGCCCTCGGCGTCCCACGTGGCGAATGCGATGTCGGTGCCGCCGGCCGAGACGAGCGGGCCGCCGCCGAAATCGATCGTCCCCTCGAACGTGCCGACGAGGGCGATGTCACCGCCTTCGCTCGTGGCCACCTCGAAACCGCGGTCGCAGCTCGAGCCGCCGGCGCGGATGCTGAAGGCATTTCCTGCGGGCGGCGGGGCCTCGGTCGTGGTGCAGCCGGCGGCGATCGCCGCGCAGGCGAGAAGCAAGGTCTTCGTGTTCATCACGTGGTTCCTTTCGGAAGAAGGGGGCCTCGGGGGCCCCGCGACCGGGAGGATACGCGTTTCTCGATGCCCCTCAGGGCGCTGGGAAGCCCTGGGCCAGGTCTGCCGGCGTGACCGGCGTTCCCCAGATGTCGCTCACGAGGGCGCTCGCGAGCGTGGGCCCGGGGGTCGCCTGCGTCGTCCCGAGATCGTAGGCGGCGACGCGTGGATCGAGCAGGTCGGCGAGCGCGGGCGCGGCGTACGTGATGTCCTTGCCGTCGACCTGGGCATCGTGGACCGTCTGGAAAAAGACGCGGAGCGCGGCATCCTCGTAGTAGGCGAACACCGTGTCGGATTCGTCCGCGAGCGCGCGGTGCAGGTGCAAAAACCCGAGGGTCCGCGACGACGGGAATCCGGGCTCTTGCTCCAGCGCACCGTGGGCCAGGTGAATCGCCGCGTACTCCACGGGCGTGCGGCGGCGCCAGAAGAGCCCCCGCGCTTGTTCGCTGCACGTGGCCAGGAACGACTCCGTCTGCGTGACGGGCACCAGCGTGTCCCAGTCGTCCTGGGGGATCACCACGTCGCCGTCGAGCCCCGCGCAGAGGGCGTCGCGCCGCCATGCCGCAAACGCCGCCTCGTCCTTCGCCGGTGGGCCGCCCGTGGCCGCCTCGATGCGCCGCCTGTATCCCTCGAGGAAGCCGAGCTCGTCCTTGTACGGATACACGGCGGGGAGGGACTTCATCCAGTACTCGTAGAGGTCGACGAAATCGGTCGGCGGATTCGCGGCGGTCACGGCGCGGATCGACTGCCCCGCCGGGCGCCCGCCGACGCCCGCGAGCGCCATGAACCCGCCCCAGGAGTTCCCGTGCACGCCGATGCGCGAGGTATCGAAATCGGCCGCGTGCGCCTCGATGTAATGGAACGGCGCGGCGGCGTCGGCGGCGTCGTCCGCGAGGGAGCCGCCTGCATAAAATCGGCCGAACGCGACGATCACGGCGTGGCCATTCAGGAGGTGATAGGCCTCGCCCTGGATCTGCGTCTCGGCGGATACGAAGCCGTACGCGCACGCCTCGGTCGACGGCGGGTCGAGCGGCGCGTCCGTGTCCGGATAGAGGCCAAACGGCCCGGGGTGTTCGGTCGCGTGGCGGGTGTCGACCTCCTCGCCGGTCCAATCGATCCCCGTGTACGGCGCCATGTCGACGACGACCGAGGCCGGCGATTTCGCGGCGGGGATCACCATCAGATAACTCGTCCCCCCGTCGGAGCGACGCGCGGCGACGAGCGTGGCCTCGTAGGTCGTGGTGTCGATCGCCGCGCTCCGCGTGCCGATCGTCTCGAACGTGTACGTGATCCCGCCCGCGCCGCCGGCCCCGCCCGCGCCGCCGGCCCCGCCCGATCCCGCCGTGCCGCCGGCGCCCGAGGAGGGATCCTCGCCCCCGCACGCCACGAGGAGCCCGAAACACACGGCCGACAAAAGGAAACGCATGGAGGGACCCTACCGCGAGCCGGGCGAAGGTGGAACGACGCCGACCCCCTCGACGTCACGGCTGGATGATTCCGTTGACACAAATGAACGTTCGTTCAAAAACTTGAGCCCATGAGCTCCCTCCGGGCTTCACGTCTGCGTGCTGCGACGGCCACCCTCCCGTCGTCCTCCGTGCCCGAGGGCACACGGCGGCGCATCCTGGAGGTGGCCTTGCAGCTCTTCGCCAGCGAGGGCTTTCACGGCACCTCGGTCCGCGACATCGCGAAGCCGCTGGAGCTACAGCCGAGCGCGCTGTACGCGCACTTCCCCTCGAAGGAGCACGTACTCGCGGAGCTCGTCCGCGTGGGCCACGAGGCGCACGCCGCCACCTTGCAGGCGGCGCTCCGCGACGTGGGCGACGATCCGCTCGAGCAGATCTGCGCCCTCGTCCGGGCCCACACCCTCCTGCACGCGACCTACCCGCACCTCTCGGTGGTGGTCAACGAAGAGATCTACGCCCTCCCGACCGATCTCGCCGCCCCGGCGCTCGCCCTTCGCGCGCAATCGATGACGCTCGTCCGCGAGGTCCTCGTGCGCGGGGTGGCGATGGGACGGTTTTCCGTGCCCGACGAGGCGGCGACCGCCGCGGCGCTCTCCGCGATCGGCGTGCGCCTCCCGTACTGGTACGAGCCTTCCGAGGCGCTCTCCCTCGACGAGCTCGCCGACGTCCATGTCGAGCTCTCCCTTCGAATGCTGCGCGCCTACAGGAGCCCGAGCGGCCGGCGCGCCTGAGCGCTAGCCCCCGTCTTCCCCCTGCGCGAATCGCTCGATCGCCCGCACCTCGTCCTCCGGCAGAAACGGCAGCACCTCCTCCACCGCGCCCGGCTGCATCGGCGCCGCGCCGAGCCGGAGCGCCGCGGCCTTGCCCACGGCCGCCACGAGCGGACTCGGGCTCATGCACAACGTGAGCACCTCCGGGAGGAGCTCCCGCGTCCCCAGCATGGCCGCGAGCATTGCGGCGAGTGGCCCCTCGTCCACGGCGCGCCGATGCCCCGTCAGCGCGCCCCGCAGGATCGCCGCCGTCTCGTGCCCCGCCGTCCGCGACGCCACCCCTCGATACCCCGCCGCCGGCATCCCGAGCTGCGTCGCGCCGTCGGGCGACTCCAGCGTGCGCCGCGCCTGGGTCAAGAGCTCCGCGAAGGTCGCCCGTGTCCCTTCGATCGACATCGCGCCGTCGAGATCGAGCGCCACGGGCCGCTTCGCCGCCGCGACATACCCGGGGAATGCCACGGGCAACACCGCGAGCGGCGCCGACACCGGACAAACCGCGCGATGGGTCTCGCCGTCGACCTCCACGAAAAACATGTCCACGGTGTTCTGCTCGCTCAGGAGGACCGTGCGGTGCCGGAGGTTCGTGATCTGCGGCCAGGGCAGGACGTCCTCCGTGCCCTCGGGATCGAGCACGAATCCCCAGGGCTCGATCCGCATGGCCACGCGGCGGCCGCGCGGGCTCTGCTCCCTGGCCTGGAGAACCCCCCGGATCCCCATGAAAATCGGGGCGGCGAACACGTACCAGAGATCGCCGTGGCTCGCGGCGGTGAACGCCGTGCTCGCGCCCGCGAGGGCCGCCGTGGTCAGGCCCGCCCGGATCCACGGTCCCTTCCCGGGCCCCGGTTCGAGATCCACGTGGCGCAGCACGTCGACGACGACCACGCGGGCCTCGGGACGGGCATAAGGCCCGCTCATTGGCAATCGTATTTCTGGTAGCTCACGCCCTGCTCGGTCCGCACCGAATACACGACGCCGCCCTCGTCGAGCACCGCCATGTCGCGGAACGTCTCCTCCGGCATCGTATTCACGGGCAGGACGGCCGTGCCCGTCGGAATGCCCTTGAGCGGCTCGTGGCACGAGAGGATCACCGTCTCCTGGCCGTTTTGCACGAGCAACGTGGCCAGGTAAATCGTCCCGGTCTTGTCCGTGTCGAGGAGCAAGATCCCGCGGATCTCGCTCCCTTGCCGGTACTCGCGCGTGAATCGATGTTGCATCGTCGTTCGATCCACCGACGAGATGTACATCCGCCCCACCTCGGGCTCGATGATCCCGGCTTTGATGTAGCTCAGCCCGTCGCGCGTCGGGCGCCCCGGGACCTCGACGCGATCGGCCGGCTGCCCGTCGGTCGTCCCGATCCGCAAGAGCGGGCCGTGTTCCTTTTCGACATACACGTCCTTTCCGTCGACGAACACCCCCGTGACGAACCCGAGCTCGTCGAGACCCTCGCCTTCGAGCGGCATCTCGCCGAGCACGCCGCCCTTGTCGTCGTACATGACGATCGATTTGCTGTTGTATCGATCCAGCACCGCGACCTTGCCGTCGTCGGTCACGGCCATGTCCTGCGCCGCCTCCTGCTCCTTCAACGGGATCACGGCCTCGGGTTTGCCGTCCGGCCCGATACGCACGACCCGGCCATTGACCTGATCGAGCACGAACATGTTGCCTTTCGGGTCCATGGCGAGGCTCATCGGCGCCTCGGGGTTCGCCTCGTCGGGGCGCGACCGGCCGAGCTCGTTCAAACGCGTCCCGCCCCACGTCGCCGAAAACACGACTTCCGCCCCTTTTTCCGGCCGCGCCGACGTCTCCGCCACGATGGCCACGGCCGAGCCCGCAGGCCGCGGCGCGTCGTCGCGCGAGGTCCCCGCCGCGATCTTTTCGTGGCCCGGCTTGACCGGCCCGGTCTCCTTCGACGTCCCGTCGCCGGAGCACCCGCGCGCGACCACCACGCCCGCGGCGAGCGCACCGAGAACGGCCACGAGCGCCACCACCTTCTTGCGCATGCGCCCATTCTACCAGAGCCGCACACGCAAGGAAAAGCCCGCGCCAAACGCTGCCCTGGATAAGAAAAGATCCACCCTGTGGGGGACGATCGATCCATCCCCAGAGCACGCGATTCGCCCGACGAGACCCCAAGTCGGCTCACGCCCCCGCATCCCGTTCCATCGACGCCGCAGTTTTCGCTCGTGCTTGTGGATGTCGGGCGCGTCGAAACCCTGCGCATGGCGATGGACGCGTCTGGCACGCGGCTTGTACTATCGGTTTTCCACGTCCAGGAGCCAAAGCCCCATGAAGACCCACGCCCGCCGCCTGTCGCTGTCGATTGCAGCCGCCGCCATCGCCCTCGGAATGGGCATGCTCCCCGCATGCTCCGGAGACGACTCGTCCGAAGAGCTCATCGGCGCCAACGAAGACCTCGGCTCGACCAGCGAAGGCGTGGCCGGCACCATCGCCGTCGGCACGACCCTCAAATCAACAACCGACGTGAACCTCCGCAACGGCCCCGGGACAACCTACTCGGTCCTGCACGTCGTCCCCACGGGCGCCAAGGTCACCGTCGAAGCCGCCGACCCGAAGAACGGGTTTTACAAGATCAAGCACGACGGCACCGTCGGCTGGAGCTCCGGCAAGTACTACACGACAATCTCCGCAGGCGGCGGCAGCACGAGCGACCTCAGCACCGCGCAACAAGGCGCCATCAACCGCGGCAAGTCCGTGAAAGGTTTCTCGTACTGGTGGGGCCACGGCCGCTGGAAGGCCGACGGCCCGACCTCGTCGACGAAGGGCTCCTGCTCCGGAAGCTGCCCAAGCTGCTCGCACA
Organism: Polyangium sorediatum; assembly: GCF_029946465.1. Lineage (NCBI taxonomy): Bacteria > Pseudomonadati > Myxococcota > Polyangiales > Polyangiaceae > Polyangium > Polyangium sorediatum. The sequence goes on along the minus strand of NZ_JARZHI010000047.1, from coordinate 1,223 downwards.
GCGGCTCCTACGGCGCCGACTGCTCAGGCTTCGTCGCCAAAGCCTGGAAGGTCCCCTCGTCAAACGACGACATCGCCGTGGACTCGCACCCCTACGGCACAATCCACTTCGTGAAGGACTCCTCGAACTGGTCAACCGTCTCCCGCTCGAACGTGAAGCCCGCCGACGCCCTGGTCTACAACTCGGGCGGCGCCGGTCACATCATCCTCTTCGAGAAGGGCGACGGCTGGGGCTCGATGTACGCCTACGAATGCAAAGGCTGCTCCGCCGGCTGCGTCTACGGTCTGCGCACCGCCTCCTCGTCCTACAAAGCCATCCGCCGCGCCGGCTGGTGATATCCCTCGGGGGGCGTCGCGCCGGGGCGCCGCCCCGGACCCCGCGGGGGGCTGTCCGCCCCCTCGACCCCGGACCAGCGAGGCGCTGGACCCAGGGTTGAAAAACTGCGCGGTGCGCAGTTTTTCAAACAGGCCGACGAAGAAGCCGGGGGGACAGCAGAAGCCGCAGCGCGGCTGTCTTGGTGGGGGAACGCCGCCGCCGGTCAAGGCCAGGGATGAGCCTGCCTACCAAAGGCCGCAGCGCTGATAGGTCGGCGGCCAACGCCTCGTCGCATGACGTCGTGGCGTGACGTCGTGGCCTCACGTTCCAAACAGCACGGCTCCGTCCCTCCACGTGATGGGGCCGTAGGTGTTCGGGCGATGAGCCGATGGTCTCCTGCATCGTGCCCATCTCTCGACGCCACGAGCCCGTCGCCCCTTCCATCGCCCCCGTTCCTCCAAGGCACGGCCTCGTACCTCCGGAGGCTCGACCGCACGCCCCAGAGACACGTCCCCGTTCCTCCAAGGCACGGCCTCGTGTCTCCGGAGGGTCGACGGCACGCCCCAGAGACACGTCCCCGTTCCTCCAAGGCACGACCTCGTGTCTCCGGAGACTCGACGTCGTCTCTTCGGACACATGCCCCCATCCCTCGCACACACGTCCCCGTCGCCTTTTGGCTCGGCCCCCAAGCTTTGAAGACACGGCCTCATCGATGAACGGCGCATCGCGCAGCTCCTCGAACCGATGCCAGCGAACCTCCCCATGGTCTTGCCACCGGCCCGCTGGAAGGCCGCGCGCCTGTCTCGGTTGGCAACGTCGCTACCGGTCTTGACCGGGCCTGTTCGATGAACTGCGCATCGCGCAGTTCATCGACCTCGGGTCCAGCCCCTGGCTGGTCCGGGTGCAGG